>NZ_JBFTPJ010000664.1:0-3388 GCF_056398445.1 Variovorax sp. 01T439_2 | reverse complement strand
GGCTTCTGGAAGCACTTTCCGCTGGCTGCCGGCGTGGGCGCGCTGATTGCGCTCGAAATGGCCGCCGTGCTGATGGGCGGCTTCCGACTGGAGGCACCGCGCGCCGGTGCCGCCGCGGCAGCCCACGGCTCGAACACGCTCGAGCTCGGCAAGCTGCTGTACTCCGAGTACCTGTATCCGCTGGAGATCGCGGCCGTCATCCTGCTCGTGGCGATCGTGGCGGCCATTGCGCTGACGCTGCGCACCCGCAAGGACAGCAAGTACGTCAACCCGTCCGACCAGGTGCGCGTGAAGGCGCGGGACCGCGTGCGCATCGTGCAGATGCCGGTCACGCGCGCCGCCGAACCCGTGGTGGAAGCACCCGCAGACGCAGCTGCGGCAAAGGAAAACAAGGCATGACGCTCACGCTCGGACACTTCCTATCGCTCGGCGCCATGCTCTTTGCGCTGTCGGTGATCGGCATCTTCCTGAACCGCAAGAACCTCATCGTGCTGCTGATGGCCATCGAGCTGATGCTGCTTGCGGTGAACATGAACTTCGTGGCGTTCTCGTACTACCTGGGCGACATGCACGGCCAGATCTTCGTGTTCTTCATCCTGACGGTGGCCGCGGCCGAGTCGGCCATCGGCCTTGCGCTGCTGGTCCTGCTGTTCCGCAACAAGTCGAACATCAACGTGGACGAACTCAACTCGCTCAAGGGTTGAAAGCAACATGAGCGCAACCCTTTCCGCATCCACCCTGCTGGCCGTTCCGCTGGCACCCCTGGTCGGCGCCGTCGTCGCCGGCCTGTTCGGCACCAAGTTCGGCGGCAATCACATCGGCCGCAAGGTCACGCATTCGCTGACCATCCTCGGCGTGCTCGTCGCCTTCATCATCTCGGCCATGACGCTCAAGAGCGTGGTGGCCGACGGCGCCCGCTTCAACGCCACCATCTATGAATGGATGGTGGTGGGCGGCCTGAAGATGGAAGTCGGCTTCCTGGTCGACGGCCTCACGGCCATGATGATGTGCGTGGTGACCTTCGTCTCGCTGATGGTGCACGTCTACACCATCGGCTACATGGAAGAAGACGAGGGCTACAACCGCTTCTTCGCGTACATCTCGCTCTTCACCTTCTCGATGCTGATGCTCGTCATGAGCAACAACATGCTCCAGCTGTTCTTCGGCTGGGAGGCGGTGGGCCTGGTGTCGTACCTGCTGATCGGCTTCTGGTTCAACAAGCCGACCGCGATCTTCGCGAACATGAAGGCCTTCCTGGTCAACCGCGTGGGCGACTTCGGCTTCATCCTGGGCATCGGCCTGATCGCCGCCTACGCCGGCACGCTGAACTACGGCGAAGCCTTCGCCAAGGCCAACACGCTGGCCGGCATCACCTTCCCCGGCACCGAGTGGATGCTGGTGACCGTGATCTGCATCTGCCTGTTCATCGGCGCC
Organism: Variovorax sp. 01T439_2; assembly: GCF_056398445.1. NCBI lineage: Bacteria > Pseudomonadati > Pseudomonadota > Betaproteobacteria > Burkholderiales > Comamonadaceae > Variovorax > Variovorax sp. 01T439_2. The sequence goes on along the minus strand of NZ_JBFTPJ010000664.1, from coordinate 1,954 downwards.
ATGGGCAAGAGCGCGCAGTTCCCGCTGCACGTGTGGCTGCCCGACTCGATGGAAGGCCCGACGCCCATCTCCGCGCTGATCCACGCCGCAACCATGGTGACGGCCGGCATCTTCATGGTGGCGCGCATGTCGCCGCTGTTCGAACTCAGCGACACGGCCCTGAGCTTCATCCTGGTGATCGGTGCCATCACGGCGCTGTTCATGGGTTTCCTCGGCATCATCCAGAACGACATCAAGCGCGTGGTGGCGTACTCGACGCTCTCGCAGCTGGGCTACATGACGGTGGCGCTCGGTGCCTCGGCCTACTCGGTCGCGGTGTTCCACCTGATGACGCATGCCTTCTTCAAGGCGCTGCTGTTCCTTGGCGCGGGCTCGGTGATCATCGGCATGCACCACAACCAGGACATCCGCTGGATGGGCGGCGTGCGCAAGTACATGCCGATCACCTGGATCACCTCGCTCCTGGGTTCGCTCGCGCTGATCGGCACGCCGTTCTTCGCCGGCTTCTACTCGAAGGACAGCATCATCGAAGCGGTGCACGAAAGCCACCTGTGGGGCGCGCAGTTCGCCTACTACGCGGTGCTGGCCGGCGTGTTCGTGACGGCGTTCTATTCGTTCCGCATGTACTTCCTGGTGTTCCACGGCAAGGAGCGCTACGACCAGAACCCCGACGCGCATCACCACGACGAACATGCGGAGCACGACGACGACCATGGCCACGGCCACAAGCCGCATGAATCGCCCTGGGTGGTGTGGCTGCCGCTGGTGCTGCTGGCGATCCCGTCGGTGGTGATCGGCTTCATGACGATCGAGCCGATGCTGTTCGGCGAGTTCTTCAAGGGCGCCATTGCGGTCGACGCAAACAAGCACCATGCCATGAAGGAACTCGGAGAAGCCTTCCACGGCCCGATGGCGATGGCCATCCATGGCCTGCAGACCCCGCCGTTCTGGCTGGCCCTGGCAGGCGTGGTGCTCTCGTTCTACATGTACATGGTCAACCCGGCGCTGCCGGCCGCGATCAAGCGCGCCTTCGGCCCGGTCTACCGCCTGCTCGACAACAAGTACTACCTCGACTGGATCAACGAGAACATCATCGCCCGCGGTGCGCGTGCCTTCGGCACCGGGCTGTGGAAGGGTGGCGACCAGGCGCTGATCGACGGTGCGGTGGTCAACGGCTCGTGGAAGGTGGTTGGCCGCGTCTCCGGCGCGGTGCGCTGGCTGCAGTCGGGCTACATCTATCACTACGCCTTCGCGATGCTGCTCGGCATCTTCATCCTGATGACGTACTTCGTCTGGTTCAAACGCTGAGCTTTAGCGCTGGAGAAAAACAAAAATGGGTTTGTTGAGCCTTGCCATCTGGGTGCCGATCGCATTCGGTGTCGCGTTGCTGGCGTTCGGCCGTGACGAGCATGCCAGGGGCGTGCGCTGGGTCGCGCTGGTCGGCGCGATCGTGAGCTTCCTGGTGACCGTGCCGCTTTACACGGGCTTCGAGAACGGCACTGCCGCGATGCAGTTCGTCGAGAAGGGCAGCTGGATCGCGCGCTTCAATGTCAACTACCACCTGGGTGTCGACGGCCTGTCGCTCTGGCTGGTGCTGCTGACCTCGTTCATCACCGTGGTGGTCGTGATCTCGGCCTGGGAAGTGATCACCGAGCGCGTGAACCAGTACATGGGCGCGTTCCTGATTCTCTCGGGCTTCATGATCGGCGTGTTCGCCGCGCTGGACGGCATCCTGTTCTACGTGTTCTTCGAAGCCACGCTGATCCCGATGTACCTGATCATCGGCATCTGGGGCGGCCCGAACAAGATCTACGCGGCCTTCAAGTTCTTCATCTACACCTTGCTCGGCTCCCTGCTGATGCTGGTGGCGCTGATCTACCTGTACAACAAGTCGGGCGGCAGCTTCGACATCCTGAGCTGGCACAAGCTGCCGCTGGGCTCGACGGCGCAGACC
>NZ_JBFTPJ010000663.1:0-3407 GCF_056398445.1 Variovorax sp. 01T439_2 | reverse complement strand
GGCGGGATAGTGGGTACCTAGGTACCATCTCCATCTGTTACTCGGCCCCCTGGTTGCGCCAGCCTCGGCGGCCCGAGCCCCCGGCCTTCCGATCCGCTTCGGAGGGCCTCCTTGCTTTAGTGCTTAAGTTGGCGTCTTCGCTACAACGCGGCTGGCTTGCGTCCGACAAGCCAACGCGGCAGGGAAAGACTTTTTTCGAAATTCACGCGAAGGAACATTTCGGCAACAACACCAATCGAGGGATCCGCATGCCTTTGACTTTCCTGATGAGCCTCCAGCACGTACCGCTGCCCAAGAAAGTAGTGACTCCCGAAGACGTTCGACACGTGTCGGTCCTCAAGGCAACGGGCCTGATCGAAGCTGAAATAGCGCCGGCGCTGGACGGCTCGGGCAAATACAAGAACGCACGCAACGCCATCGTGAAGCGCATCACCAAGGAGGGGATGGCCGAGATCAACAGGATGCGGACCGAGGAGAGCCGGTCGAAGCTTGCGCGGCGGCTGTGAGCGGCGTGCAGGCCGCGCAGGAGTGCGGGGCTGGTGGAGCGGGTGAAGGGAATCGAACCCTCGTATGAAGCTTGGGAAGCTGCCGTTCTACCATTGAACTACACCCGCAGCAGGCGCGGATTCTACCGTCAGTCCCGAGGGCGGGCCTCATTGCTTCGGATGACGCGGCGGCGGCTTGGATTGCCTACGCTGGCGCATCCCGTTGCCGCAAGGAAGCCCGCCATGTACGACCGCGTCATTCAGCTCGCCGGCTCCTTTGCTGCGGGGGCGCTGGCCTCCGGCGCCTTGCTGGCGTTCGCGGCAGGCGGTCCGCCTTCCAACGTCGTGGCCCCGCGCAGCATGGCCGCGCGGCCGGCCGCGGTGCCGCTGCCGGCCGTTGCAGGAGCGTCCAGGCTCGGTCTGCTGCGCAACGAAGCGGCCAGCGGGGACGAGCTTTCGAACTGGCAACTCTCCAATGCCTTGTTCGACAGGTACGACGCGAGCGGCGAGGCCGACGATCTCTACGAGGCCCTGATCTGGATGGAGAGGCGCCGGGATGTGTCCGGCAATGCGCAACTGATCGCGCGCGTCGTCGACCGCTACTGTGGGCAGCGCGTGGTGCGCTGGCACTGGTTCTGCGTCGAGGGCGAGTAATTCCCCAGGCAATGCCGACATCACCAGGAGCAGACATGGACTTCCTCAGGATCTTTCACGCAGCAGCACTCTTGGGACTCGGCGCGGCCGGCACCGGGTGCGGGCAGGGCCAGCCATCGACCGGGCCTGCGGGTGCCGAGGCCGGCCACGTCGTGGCGGCAGTGGACGCAAAGGTGGCCGCGGAGCGCCTGGACAGCTACATCGGCGCGGTCTTCTCGCAGCAGCAGCAGGCACTTTCCCTCAAGGCGCCGGAGCCGGACGCCCCGGGCTTTTGAGAGGAGGCGAGCCATGAAGCCCGATTGCTCCCGCATGATGCTTTTTGCGGCCGTGCCGCTGGCCCTGGCCGCGTCGATGGCAGCCGCGCAGCCCGGCATGGACAAACCCGCCTCGATGCCGCTTGCCGAACTCAAGCAGGCCTACCTGGCCTGCGACCGCACGGCGACCCGCCAGATGCTGGACATGGAATCCGCGGCGCGCTGCTCGTTCATTGGCGAAGCACTGCAGGATCGCGCCTTCGACGGCAGCTTCGACCGGCTGCTGGCTTGGTGGCGCACCGAAAAGCAGCTGGCTGCCGCCGTGCAAACCGCGGAACAGCCGCTCGCGCGCGAAGGGCAGTGAAGGGAAGGCGCCCCGGGGCAGATCRCCCCGCCGCGCGCCACCGGGTCAGCGCCGGAAAACCGAAGGCTCGTTCTGCCCCCGTGCCGCTGCAAGGCACTTGCTCGCCGCCTCCGCAGCCTCCTGCCTCAGTTGCTGATCGAGCGCGTCGGGCGCAGGCCCGAGGTCGCGGAAGTAGGCGATCTGCTTCCTGTGCAGGTCGCTCGCCGCGTCGCGGGAGCGCTGCTCCAGTTCCTTCCACAGCCGCAGGTATGCGACGGTGGCGGGCACGAGCTCCGGTGCAGCCGGCACAACCGGCGCACCCGGGACGAGGTCGGCGCCGATATCGATCTCGTCCGCATGCGCGAACTGTTCCTCGGCCCATGCCGGCTGGGGCTGTATGTTCCCGGCCTGGGCCTCTTCGCCGATGCCGGCGGCAAACCAGCGGTAGGTATTCTTACGTTTGCCGACGCGGCCCGTGGTTCGCACGAACAGGTAGCCCGCTGTCGCGTTTCCCGTTTCATCGACCGGTATGCCGGCTGCCCGAAGCGCCTCCACCCTCTCGTCGACGCTCAAGTAGAAGGACAACTGCAACGTGACTGTTGCGTTGTGAATGACCTGATGGACCATTGCTCCGCTCACATTGGTTGGCAAAGGGCGAAGCATCCCTTTCCCGGCCCCGCAAGTGAAGACTTGAAAGAGGCAAAAAGTGTGAATTTTTTCACTAATTGCAAAGAAAGTTTGCGGTCGTGAACCCTCAGCGCAGGAAGACGTGCTCCATGAACTGCCGGATCGGGTATTGCACCACGGCCTGCACGCCGGCCGGCAGTTCCAGCGGCCGCATCAGCATCTTGAGCGTGGCGCCCGGGCTCAGGTGGGTGCGCACGGTGCTGTTCATGCGCGCGCTCAGCTGCTGGATGTAGGCCGTGTCGGCGGCCCGCCCGGGGGTGCGGGCGCGCACCACGTGGCGGATGGCGCAGTCGGCGTCCTCGCTCTTGAGTTCCAGCGTGCGCCGGCCGATGGTGCCCAGCACGCGGAAGCGGCCCAGCCCTTCCTGTTGCCGGTAGCGCCGGAAAAAGCGGTAGAAGTGCTTGTAGTGGCTGACCTCGTCGGCCGCGATGCGGCTTGCCAGGTCACGCAGCACCGGTTCGGTGGTGCTGCGCGCCAGCGCCCGGTAGTAGCTGGCGGTGCCGGTCTCGATCACGCAGCGCGCGGCCAGCTCGAGCCCGCGCGTCGGCGCGAGCAGCTCCACCTTGCAATAGGTGGCGTATTCCTCCAGGAAGCTGCGGTAGGCGCCTTCCCAGTCGAATTCGGGCCAGACGTGGGACACGTAGGCGCGCAAGGCCCGGCCATGCTGCAGCTCCTCGGCTTCCCATTGGTGGGTGAGCCAGGCGGTGACCTCGTCGTCGCCGCGGAAGAAGTCGACCAGGTTCTGGGTGTACAGGTCCGAGCCGCTTTCGACGAACGAGGCGCAGGCTACGAGATAGAAGAGATTTTCGTCCCGGCGGACCTCCGGCCGCGCGATGCGGGAGAAATCCAGGTCCTCGATCTTCCAGTGTGCTGCCTCATGGCCTGCCATGCATGCTCCTTGATTCACGTTGAAATGAATGGGACGAAGCCGGGCGCATTTGGTTCTGCGCGCTAATTCCCATATTAGCTTTGGCACCCGGGCGG
>NZ_JBFTPJ010000662.1:0-3407 GCF_056398445.1 Variovorax sp. 01T439_2 | reverse complement strand
GTGTAGGCGCGCGTGAAATCCAGAATTGGCTCGCTGTCCTGGGCTGCAATTTGCTGCAAATAAAGCTTGTAGCTTTTAATCAATATCCAGACTTTTTCTTCGTCCGAATGAATTTTCATGAATTGATACATGTTGTAAAACATTGACGAATGGATATTCGCCAGCCACGTCATATACCAATCGGTTGAAAAGGGAAGCAATCCCTTGGGCGGTGAAACCCCCTTGATTTCCTTGTAGAGGCGGATCAGCCGCTCGCGGCTCAGGCCCACCTCCGACTCCAGGAACTGCAGGCGGGCGCCCAGCTGGATCAGCTGGATCGCGAGCTGCACTTCCCGCACCTCGCCCAGCACGCTCTTGCGCGTCATGCCGGCACCGCTGCTTTTCGGGTCTGCAGGCTCCGTGCCGACATCAGGATCGACATGTGCGCTTGTTGCAGCATCGTGTCCTTACCTTCGCCAACCACCGCCGACATCGAGGCGTGTTCGTCGAGCCGGAAACTGCACAGCAGGAAGTTCGACGCCGCCAGCTTGACGATCTGCGCCAGCGACATGCCGGCCAGCATGTCGGCCAGTTCGCTGCTCACGCCGAGCCTAAACATCGCCGCCACGCGGTCCTGCTTGACCAGTTTCTGCGCCAGCAGCATGTAGGCGAGATTGATGTCGCCGATTTCCCGGGAGATTTCGCCGTTGGCTACGCTCATCACGTTATCCGTTTCCAAAATGCACTCCGTTCAGTCATGTCCTGATTGGATTATTCACAATATTTAACACTTGTAACCTTCTGCACTACTCAAACTGTAAACAGGGCTACAAGTACATGTAAGCTTTTGTTGCAATAGCACGACGGGGCTTCCGTCGCTGCGACCAGTTCTCAAAAAAGATGTGAATCTAATGACAAAGCATTAATCGAATCGCCCTGCCGCCTGGCCCCTGCCGTTCTCGATTCCGTGGATCCATGCCATGACCTCGGCCACCGCCAGATAGAGCTGGGGCGGAATCTGCCGATCGAGGTCCACCTGCATCAGCAACCGGATCAGGTCCGGCGAGGCGTGCACGTAGACACCGTTCTCGCGCGCCTGCCGCAGGATCGATTCCGCCGTCACGCCATAGCCCTTGGCCACGACCACCGGCGCCTTCGCGGTGTCGGCATGGGACAGCGCCACTGCGCTCTGGCGCGGTTGTGCCGGGGGCGTCATGCGGTGCGCTCCATGGCGGTGATCTGCAGGTCCTGCAGCCGCAGGCCCGCGGCCGCGAGGCGCGGTGCCAGTTCGCCGCCGTCGCTGCGCAGGCGGGCCAGCGTCGCGGCCTCGCGTGCGGCCAGGTGCGCCTGGACCATTTCGCCCGCAAGGCTCAGGCGAAGGTCCACCGCGCCCAGCTTCGGCAGCGTGAGCGACACCGTGGTCGTCCAGCGGCGCAGGGGCGCGCCGCGGTCGTCGCCGCGGCCTTCCGGCGCATCGCCGGGTTGTTCGGTTTCCTCGTGGATCGACCACGCCATCGGCACATCCGGCCAGGCCTGGCCGCTCCAGCGGAACACGGCGGTGGCCAGCAGGTCGAGCTGCTGGTGCACCAGCGCGGCGGTCTGCGGATGGATCAGATCGGCCGCAGCCGGCGCCGGCGGGCGCGCCGGCGCATTGGCCGCACCGGTTTCGCCGGCGCCCAGGCTGGCCATGCGCTCCTCGCCGGACGGCGCGGCCATCGCGGCGATCGCGGCCATGTGGCTGGCCGAGGCAACCGCGGCCTGGTGGATCTGGACGGCCGGCGCGGCGCCAGCGGGCTGGGCCACAGCGGGTTGGGCCATCGCCGTCGGCTGCGCCCGAGAGGTGCCAGGCCCGGCCGGCTGCTGAAGCATCGGCAGCGGCTGTGTCAACCGAACCTGCGGCTCCTCGGCCAGCTGCGGCAGCGTGCGCAGCCCCATGGCGAATTCGAGCAGGTGCGATTCGTAGAACAGCCCGCTGCCGCTCACCGATCGTCCCAGCGCGGCCGCGAGCACGGCGCCGGACGGAGCTTCCTGCGGCGACGCCCACAGCGGCGCCGCACCGCGCACCGGCTCCGGTTCGGCATGCAGGTCCGCCAGCACGGCGCCGATGACGCGTGCCGCCGCCGACCAGCGCGTGTCGATCGAGGGCGGCGCATCGGCGCGCGGCAGTGCGGGCGCGGCGCCAGTGTCCAGGCGCGTTTCGAGCGGCGCATGGGACGGCAGCCGGACATCGTTCTTGACCTTCTGGATCTCGGCCATCGGCCCGACCGGCATGCTGGTGCCGACCTCGGTCTGCAGCACGGCGAGGTCCGGCCGCGCCGAAGAAAGCTTCGAGGCAAGCAGCGCATCGACGGCAGGTCCRATCGGTCTGTTCATGGCTTCGGGTGCAGCGTCCGGCGATCAGTGCGGCAGGCCGTAGGCCTTGCCAAGATCGCTGCGGTTCTGCAGCTGGGCCATCTTGGCCACCAGGCGCTCCAGCTGCGGCTTGACCAGCGCGCACACCTCGTCCTGGTCGGCGTGGATGCGCGCGATCAGTCCGCGCACCTGTTCCAGCTGCGCGGCATCGAGCGACACCGCGCCCACGGCCTTGAGCCGGTCGACCAGCTGCGCACAGCGGGCTTCGAGCTCGGGCAGCCGGTCCCATTCCCTCGCGCGGGCCAGCGAAGCCATGAGCGACATGGCCGAGGCGAGCTCGCCATAGCAGTGGACGACTTCGTGGCGGACTGGCACGGCCTGCGCTTCCGATGCGGCGGGGTTGGAATCAATTGCCGGCACTGGCGCCGCCGATCTCGCGCCATGCGGACGCGACGTTCTCGAGCAATGCCTCGGCCTCGTCGAGTGCCTTGGGCTCGTTGTGCAGGTTGGCATAGAGCAGCCGGCGAATGACGTAGTCGTACAGCGCCGAGAGATTGCCCACCAGCTCGGCGCCGGCCGCGCCCGCGGCCTTGGCATCGAGGGCGGCCTTCAGGCCGTTGTCGACGATGCTCACGGCCTTGGAGATCGCGTTGCCCTTGGCGGCCATATCGCCGGTGGCCATGTGGTGGCGGGCCATGCCGATGCTGGTGACGACGCCGTCGAACAGCATGACGATGAGCTGGTGCGGCGACGCGCTCATGGTGCGCGTCTCCATGCCGACGTGCGCATACGCGCTGGCGCCGGTCCTGAAGGTGTGGGGGGTGTACATGACTGCTTGCTCCGCTGGAATGGCTACTTGCTGCTGCTTTGCATGCTCGCGAATTGCTGTGTGAGATAGCTGCTGGTCCGGTTCATCTGGCTCATGAGCAGGTCGAGCTGGGTGAACTGCGTGCGATAGCGCTCCACCTTGGCGTCGACCCGCGTCTTCATGTCGGCGTACTGCTCGTCGAGCTGCTTGAGCGAGGCGGTCATGCCATCGGACGCGACCTTGAGCGCGCCGCCGGTGGAGGTGAGGT
>NZ_JBFTPJ010000661.1:0-3408 GCF_056398445.1 Variovorax sp. 01T439_2 | reverse complement strand
GCGCGATGATGGTCGCGAGCACCGAGCACCTGGCCGAGCTCGAGGCCCACTGGAACGTGCTGCGCGCCATGAACACCGGCGCCACGCGGCTTGGCAGCGAAGAAGCGCTGGCGATGGTGCCTGCGCTCAGGCCCGGACAGGTGGCCGGCGCCGTCTACGAACCCGACGCCGCCGACATGGACGTGCACGCCATCCACCAGGGCTACCTGCGCGGCATGCGGCAGGCCGGCGGCAAGCTGGTGTGCGATGCCGGCGTGACGGCCATCGAACGCATCGGCGAGCGCTGGCGCGTGACGGCTGGCGGCAATGTCTACGAAGCACCGGTGCTGCTCAATGCCGCAGGCGCCTGGGTCGACACCATCGCGCAGATGGCCGGTGTGCAGCCCATCGGCATCGAACCGCGCCGGCGCTCGGCCTTCGTCTTCGCGCCGCCCGAAGGCAGCAGCGTCGCGCACTGGCCCATGGTGTTCGGCGCCGACGAAGGCTGGTACATCAAGCCCGATGCCGGCATGCTGCTCGGCTCGCCGGCCAATGCCGACCTGGTCGAGCCGCAGGACGTGCAGCCCGAGGAGCTGGACATCGCCTTCGCGATCCACCGCATCGAGGAAGCGACCACGCTCGCCATCCGCCGGCCCGCGCGCACCTGGGCCGGCCTGCGCTCCTTCGTGGCCGACGGCGACCTGGTGGGCGGCTTCGATCCGGACGCGCCGGGCTTCTTCTGGGTTGCGGCGCAGGGCGGCTACGGCAGCCAGACCTCGGCGGCCATGGGCGAGGCCTGCGCGGCGCTGGCGCGCGGACTGCCGCTGCCCGAACGCATTGCGGGCTTCGGCCTCACGGCCGAGATGCTCGGGCCGCAGCGCCTGCGCACGGCCGCAGCCGGCTGACAAGAACACTTCCACCACCGCAGAGACAAACCCATGCGTGTCTTCAGCGCCTCCCTGGCCACCGAAACCAACACCTTCGGCCCGATGCCGACCGGCCTCGCCTCCTTCAAGGACCGCGGCTACTTCCCGGCCGGCCAGCACCCGGACGCGATGACGCTGTTCTCGGGCCCGCTGTGGGCCGCACGCATGCGCGGCGCCGACCGCGGCTGGCAGCTGTTCGAAGGCATGGTGGCCGGCGCGCAGCCCAGCGGCACCACCACGCGCCACGCCTACGAAACGCTGCGCGACGAGTTGCTGGCCGACCTGCGTGCGGCGCTGCCGGTCGAGATGGTGCTGCTCGGCCTGCACGGCGCCATGGTGGCCGACGGCTACGACGACTGCGAAGGCGACCTGCTGGCGCGCGTGCGGCAGATCGTCGGGCCGGGCGTGGTGATCGGCGCCGAGCTCGATCCGCACAACCACCTCACGCCGCAGATGGTCGCCAACGCCGACCTGATGATCTCGTTCAAGGAATATCCGCATACCGACGTGCTCGAGCGCGGCCTGGAGTTGGTGGACATCTGCGCCGCCATGGTCGAAGGCAAGGTGAAGCCGGTGGCCGCGGTGGTCGACTGCGACATGATCGTCACAGTGCATACCTCGCGCGAGCCGGCGCGCGGCTTCGTCGAGCGCATGCAGTCGCTCGAAGGCAAGGACGGCGTGCTGTCGATCTCGCTCACGCATGGCTTCTCGTGGGGCGACGTGCCCGAGATGGGCACCAAGGTGCTGGTCTACACCGACGGCGACCAGGCCAAGGCCGATGCGCTGGCCCGCCAGCTGGCCGACGAAGTCATCGCCATGCGCGAGGGCCTCGCGATCGACTACCCGGGCATCAACGCCTCGCTCGACCAGGCACTGGCCTTCGACGGCGGCCCGGTGGTGCTGTCCGACGGCGCCGACAACCCCGGCGGCGGCGCGGCCAGCGACTCCACCTTCATCCTGCGCCGCATGGTCGAGCGCGGCATCACCAACGCGGCCATCGGCCCGATGTGGGACCCGATCGCGGTGCGCATCGCCTTCGACGCGGGCGTGGGCGCCAAGCTCGCGATGCGCATCGGCGGCAAGATCAGCCCGCTGTCGGGCGACCCGATCGACCTCGACTGCACCGTGAAGGCGCTCAAGCACGACCTGGTGATGACGGGCCTGGCGGGCACGCCCACGCTCATGGGCGACAGCGCGCTGGTCGAGGCCAACGGCATCGAGATCGTGCTGATCACGCTGCGCAACCAGGCCATGGGCACCGACCTGTTCACGCAGCTGGGCTGCGACCTTGCGGCCAAGAAGATCATCGTCGTGAAGTCGTCGCAGCATTTCTATGCCTCGTACTCGAAAGTCGCGAAGCACGTGATCTACGCCGGCGCCCCCGGTGCAGTGACGCTCGACCTCAACACCCTGCCCTACCGCAAGGCGCGCCTGCCCAAGTGGCCGATCGGCGTCGCCGCCTGACCTTTTCTTTCGCCCCCACCGGAGAACCGACGATGAAACGACGAACGCTTGCCGCCCTTGCCACCCTGGCGCTTTCCGCCGCGTGCCTGCCGGCGCTCGCACAGACGCCGGCGCCCAAGACGCTCAAGGTGGTGGCGCATGCCGACCTGAAGATCCTCGACCCGACCTTCACCACCGCCTACATCTCGCGCAACTTCGGCTACATGGTCTACGACACGCTGTTCGCGCAGGATGCGAACGGCAAGCCGCAGCCGCAGATGGCCGAGAAGTACACCTCCTCCAAGGACGGCAAGCAGTGGAGCTTCACGCTGCGCCCGGGCCTGAAGTTCTCCGACGGCGCCGCCGTGACCTCGGCCGATGCCATTGCCTCGCTGCAGCGCTGGGCCGCGCGCGACAGCATCGGCCGCGCCATGGTGGCGGGCGGCGCCGAGTGGAAGGCGGTGGATGCGCGCACCTTCACGCTCACGCTCGCCGAGCCCTTCGGCCTGGTGCTCGAGGGCCTCGCCAAGCCCTCGAGCTTTCCGCCCGTGATCCTGCCCGAGCGGCTCGCGAAGATGCCCGCGACGGCGCCGCTGCCCGAGGTGATCGGCTCCGGCCCCTTCATCTTCAAGCGCGACGAGTGGGTGCCCGGCAACAAGACCGTGTTCGTGCGCAACCCCAACTACCTGCCGCGCAGCGAACCGCCGAGCGGCCTGGCCGGCAGCAAGAAGACCAGCTTCGACCGCGTCGAATGGCTCTACCTGCCCGACGCCAACAGCGCCATCGCGGCGCTCAAGCGCGGCGAGGTCGACCTGGTGGAACAGGTGCCGCCCGACTACATCGCGCCGCTGCGCACCGACCCCGGCGTGAAGATCGGCTCGGGCGGAACCTACCAGGGCTTCCTGGTCATGAACCACCTGCTGCCGCCCTTCAACAACCCGAAGGTGCGCCAGGCGCTGCTGCAGGCCGTGAGCCAGGAGCGCATCGTCGCGGCCATGGGCTATCCGCTGGACATGCGCATGGCCTTCTGCCCGACCTTCTTCATCTACCTTCTTCATCT
>NZ_JBFTPJ010000660.1:0-3408 GCF_056398445.1 Variovorax sp. 01T439_2 | reverse complement strand
CTCTCATGCAGTACCGCAAATTCGGCCGCACCGGCCTGTTCGTTTCCGAACTCTGCCTCGGCACCATGACCTTCGGCGGCGCGAGTGGCATCTGGGGCCAGATCGGCAACCTCCAGCAGTCCGAGGCGGAAAGCCTGGTCGGCCGCGCGCTCGACGCCGGCATCAACTTCATCGACACCGCGGACGTGTATTCCGAAGGGTTGTCGGAAACCATCACCGGCCAGGCGCTGAAGAACCTCAAGGTGCCGCGCGAGAACGTGGTGGTCGCCACCAAGGTGTTCGGCGAGACCGGCAAGACCGCCAATGCGGCCGGCGCCTCGCGCTACCACATCATGGACGGCGTGAAGGCCAGCCTCAAGCGCCTGCAGCTGGACCACATCGACCTCTACCAGATCCACGGCTTCGACCCGGTCACGCCCATCGAGGAAACCGTGCGCGCGCTGGACAACCTGGTGCAGCAGGGCCACGTGCGCTACGTGGGCGTCTCCAACTGGGCGGCCTGGCAGATCATGAAGGCGCTGGGCATCGCCGAGCGCCAGGGGCTTGCGCGCTTCGAATCGCTGCAGGCCTACTACACCATCGCGGGCCGCGACCTCGAGCGCGAACTGGCGCCGATGCTGCAGAGCGAAAACCTCGGCCTGATGGTCTGGAGCCCGCTGGCGGGTGGCCTCCTGAGCGGCAAGTACGGCCGCGACACCGAAGCCGAGAAAGGCAGCCGCCGCACCAGCTTCGACTTTCCGCCCGTGAACGTCGAGCGCGCCTACGACTGCATCGACGTGATGCGCCAGCTGGCCGAAGCGCGCAAGGTGTCGGTGGCGCAGATCGCGCTCGCGTGGCTGCTGCACCAGCCGGTGGTGACCAGCGTGATCGTCGGCGCCAAGCGCGTCGCGCAACTCGACGACAACATTGCCGCCACCGCGATCCGGCTCTCCGCCGACGAGCTGGCTGCACTCGGCAAGGTGAGCGCCCTGCCCTCCGAGTACCCGGGCTGGATGCTGGAGCGCCAGGGCGGCGCGCGGGCGAAGCGACTGGCTGAATCAGGCCAGCGCGGCTGAGTGGCTGAAGCCGGCCAGCGCCGCTGAGGGGCTGAGCTCGGCCGGCGTCGCCGACCGGTGCGCGGCGTAGGCCGCGGTGGCGCGCAATGCGCGCAGGTCGAGGTGCCGCGCGGCGCTGGCCGCCGAGGGTTCCGCCAGGTGCGGCACCACACCGAGCAGCGGCGCACCGAGCCGGCCGCGCAGCGTCTGGAGATTGGCTTCGGGCGCCAGCATCTCCGGCTCGATGGTGCTCGCGATCCATCCTGCCAGCATGAGCCCGCGCGCGCGGATCGCTTCCGCCGTGAGCAGCGCGTGGTTCAGGCAACCGAGGCGCAGCCCGACCACCAGGATCACCGGCAGTCCCAGCGCCACGGCCAGCTCGGCGCTGTCGAGGTCGTCGCCGAACGGCACGCAGAAGCCGCCCACGCCTTCGACCACCACCGCGTCGGCCTGCTGCGACAACGCCGCGAAGGCCGACAGCAGCGGCGGCAATTCGATGCGCACGCCCTCCTCCCGTGCCGCCAGGTGCGGCGACATCGGCGCGCGCAGCAAGTACGGGCAGCGCAGGGCCAGCGGCGCATCGACATTGCCGGCCGCGCGCAGCTGCTCGACGTCATCGTTGCGCCAGGCGCCATCGATCCGTTCCAGGCCCGCGGCCACCGGCTTCATGCCGACTGCCCGCAGGCCCGATGCGGCCAGCAGGCCCAGCATCGCGCTGCTGGCCAGCGTCTTGCCGACGCCCGTGTCGGTGCCGGTGACGAACCAGCGGCGGCGGGTCATCGGCGCACCCGGCGCGGCGCTCATGCCGCCTCTTTCCACGGCCGCGCCAACGCATCGCCCAAGGCATCGAGCAGCCGCGCCACGTCGGCCTCGCTGTGGCTGGCCGACAGCGTGATCCGCAGCCGCGCGGTGCCGGCGGGCACGGTCGGCGGGCGGATCGCGCCGACGCGCAAACCGCGGGCATCGAGCTGCGCCATCGCCTGCATCGCGCGTGCGTTGTCGCCGACGACCAGCGGTTGGATCGCCGTGGGTGAATCGGGCAGCCAGGCACTGCCGTCCGCCGGCAGGATCGCCTCGAGTCCGCGGCGAAGCTGGGCGATGCGCGCCTGCAAGCGGGCGCGGCGCAGGTCGCCTTCTTCGCCTTCGATCAGCGCAAGGCTCGCGAGCAGCGCATGCGCAATGGCCGGCGGCGCGGCCGTGGTGAAGATGTACGGCCGCGCGCGCTGCACCAGGTAGTCGATGACCGTGCGATGCGCCGCCACGAACGCGCCCGACACCCCGGCCGCCTTGCCCAGCGTGCCGACGAGCACCAGCCGCTCCGAGCGCAGCCCCATGGCCTGCAGCACGCCCCGGCCCGTGGCGCCGAGCACGCCAAAGCCGTGCGCATCGTCCAGCACCAGCCAGGCGTCGTGGCGTTCGGCCAGCGCGAGCAGCTCGGCCACGGGCGCGATGTTGCCGTCCATGCTGAAGACCGCATCGCTCACGATCAGCTTGACCGGCGCATCGCAGGCGCCGAGCTGCGCGTCGAGCGCGGCCACGCCGCAATGCGGATAGCGTTCGACCCGCGCCTTGGCCAGCCGCGCCCCGTCGATCAGCGATGCGTGGTTGAGCGACTCCGAAAAGATCACCGCCTCCGCGCCGCCGAGCGCCGACAGCACCGCGAGGTTGGCCATGTAGCCCGTGCAGAAGAACAGGCTTTGCGCCTCCGGGATGAACGGCGCCATCCAGCCGGCCAGCCGCTCCTCCAGCTCGACGTGCGCGCGCGAGTGGCCGAGGATCAGGTGCGACCCGCCGCTGCCCGTGCCGTAGCGCGCCGCGCCTTCGGCCAGTGCGGCGGCCAGCGCCGGATGCGCGGCCAGGCCGAGGTAGTCGTTGCTGCTGAAGCCGAGCATGGTGCGCGGCGCGCTCGCGCCGGCCAGCGTCAGCGATTGCCCGGGTGCGCAGGCGGTTTCGGCGATCTGCCGGCGGCGCCGCAGCGATTGCGCGTCGAGCGCCGTGATCTCGTCCTGCAGGCGTTCAAGCAAGCGCGGCATCGCGGCCTCCTTCCTCTGCATGGGCGGAAGCGGCCACCGCTTCCAGCGTGGCGAGGGTGCCGTCGACCAGCCGGTCGATGTCGTCGTCGCCGATCGCATAGGGCGGCATGAGATAGACGGTCGCGCCGATCGGGCGCATCAGCAGTCCGTTCGCGCGTGCGGCCAGGTGAAAGCGTTCCGCGAACCGGGCGCCGGGCTCGCGCACGTCGAAGGCCGTGATCATTCCGCGCTGGCGCAGGTGATCGACGGGCATGCCGTGCAGCCCCTCGCGCAAGCGGCCGATCAGCCGCTCGGCGCGGGCGCGGTTGCGGCGCAGCGCGTCCTCGTGCTCGAACAGGTCG
>NZ_JBFTPJ010000659.1:0-3410 GCF_056398445.1 Variovorax sp. 01T439_2 | reverse complement strand
CGGCTGGGGCAACGGGGCTGGCGGCGACTTTCGTCGGCGGCCGGGCCCGGGTGTTGCTTAGTACAGCTTCTTGGGCAGCTGCATGCTGCGCACGCGCTTGTAGTGGCGCTTGACGGCGGCTGCCTTCTTGCGCTTGCGCTCGGCGGTCGGCTTTTCGTAGAACTCGCGGGCACGCAGGTCGGTCAGCAGGCCGAGCTTTTCGATGGTGCGCTTGAAGCGGCGCAGGGCGACGTCGAAAGGCTCGTTTTCTTTAACGCGGATGGTGGTCATTGATGAATCGTTGAACTGAATTTGGCCTGGGGAGATCGAGGCCCCAAGCCGGGGTTCCTCAACTGAAAATTTTTGCGGCCGTTGAGGGAAGGCCAGAAGTTAGCCCGCGAGTATAGCACTCCGCGAGGCCTCGCGCGCCTCGCGGCCTTTTCAGAAGGAGGTGGCGCAGGCGTGCGCGCTGGCCCAGGCCCACTGGAAGTTGTATCCGCCCAGCCAGCCCGTCACATCGACCACTTCGCCGATGAAATACAGGCCCGGCTGCTTCGATTCCATGGTCTGGGAGGACAGGTCGCGGGTGTCGACGCCGCCGGCCGTGACTTCGGCCTTCTTGTAGCCCTCGGTGCCGCTGGGGATGATCTGCCAGCGGGCAATGCGCTCCGCCAGGGCGGCCAAGGCCTTGTCGGCCGCCTCGTTGACGGGCCGCTGCAGGGCCGGGTCCTGCCCGACCCAGGCATCGGCCAGCCGGGAGGGCACGAGCGCGGCCAGCTCGTTGGCGATGCGTTTCTTCGAGCGCAGCTTGGCTTCGGCCAGGGCCTCGGCCACGTCCACGCCGGGTGCGAAGTCGAGCGTGAGCGGGCTGCCGGGCTTCCAGTAGCTCGAAATCTGCAGCACCGCCGGGCCCGACAGGCCGCGGTGGGTGAACAGCAGATCCTCGAGGAAGGCCATCTTTTCCTTCCTGGCGCCGGTCTCGATACGCACCGGCAGCGCCAGCCCGGCGAGTTCGGCATACGGCGCCCAAGCTTCGCCGCCGAAGGTGAGCGGCACCAGCGCCGGGCGCGGCGTGACGACGCGCAGGCCGAACTGCTCGGCCAGGCGGTAGCCGAAGTCGCTGGCGCCGATCTGCGGAATCGACAGGCCGCCGGTGGCGACCACCAGCCTGGGCGTTTCGATGGGACCCCGGGTGCTATCGATCCGGTAGCCGCCCGCGGCCACCGTGCCGTCGCTGGCGGCCGAGAACACGATCTTTCCGAGCTTGCACGGCTGCCAGCGCGTGACGCTGCCGGCCTCGCACTCCGCCAGCAGCATGTCGATGATCTGCTGCGAGGAGCCGTCGCAGAACAGCTGGCCCTTGTGCTTTTCGTGATACGCAATGCCGTGCTTGTGCACCAGGTCGATGAACTGCTGCGGCGCATAGCGCGACAGCGCCGAGCGGCAGAAATTCGGGTTGTCGCCGATGAAGTGGCGCTGCGGCGCGCGCACGTCGAGGTCGCGGTTGGTGAAGTTGGCGCGGCCGCCGCCCGAGATGCGGATTTTTTCCGCGATCTTTTCGCTGTGGTCGACCAGCAGCACCTTGAGCCCGCGCTGGCCGGCCAGGCCCGCGCAGAACAGCCCGGCCGCGCCCGCGCCGACCACCACCACGTCGAAATGAGAAGGAGCGCTCAAGCCGGTCAGGGTCCATCGGCCGCCAGCAGCGGCGGCGCGTTGTACTTGAGGTGGCCCACGTAGCGCAGCGGCTGCGTGGCGGCAATCGAGGGCACGTCGCCCTCGCGCATGTGCAGCAGGTCGGCCGGGCTGACCCAGCGCGGGTCGGCGTCGGTGATCGGCAGGCCGGCCTGGCGGTAGGCCTCGAGCACGAACTGCGAGCAGAAGAACTGGTCGTCGCGGCTCGCGCCCAGCTGCACCATGGCCATGCCGCTGATGCAGTAGTGGCTCACGGCGGAGGGAATGAGCGGCAGCTCGCACAGGCGCCGGTTCAGCACGAAGGGCGCATTCAGCAGCACGCCGGTGGTGTTGTAGCGGATGCCCACCTGCGAGTTGGCCCAGGCGCGCAGTTTCCGGGCCCCCGAGTCATCGAGCCCGGGCACGCGGAAGGCCACGACCATCTGCTCCTCGTCCACCACGCCGGCCAGCGGCCGCGCGCGCACGCCGCTGCCGACCGCCTCGGCGACCAGGCCGTCGCCCAGGTAGAGCACGGCGTGGCTCACGGGCGAGAAGGTGCCCAGCCGGATGCCGAAGGAATTGACCGTGGCGATGGAGGTCAGCAGGATGTCGCCGGGCTGCAGCGCATCGGCGGCAATGAGCTCGCCGCCGTTGCCGGGCGCGATGACCGAGCTCTGCACGCGCAGGCGCAGCCCCGCATCCTTGGACGGCAGGTCGACGCGGGTGGCGCAGGCCGACAGCAGCAGCAGCGATGCGCAAGCGGCAAGCGCCGCCGCGCGGAGATGGCGCCGCGCCATCATCCCTTCCAGACGAAAGGAAACTTCAGCTGCTTGAAGAAGCCGTTGGGCACGTAGTCGCCGAGCACGCCGTATTTCTCGGGCCAGAGCTTGGTGCTTTTCACGGCGGTGCCGAAGAGATAGTCGAGAAAGGCGTAGTGCGCCGAATAGTTCTTGTCGAGCGCCTCCACGTCCTGGCTGTGGTGCCAGTGGTGGAAGTTGGGCGTGACGATGATGTAGCGCAGCGGCCCGAGCCGCACGCTCACGTTGCAGTGGTTGAACACCGCCTGGAAGCCCACCACCACGATGTACGCGTCGATCACTTCCTTGGAAAAGCCCAGCACGTAGATCGGCGCCAGCACCAGCGTGCGCGTGATCAGCAGCTCGAGGATGTGCTGGCGCGAGCCGGCCATCCAGTCCATGCTCTTCACGCTGTGGTGCACCGCATGCAGGCGCCACAGCACCGGCACCTCGTGGTAGGCGCGGTGGGTCCAGTACTGCACCAGGTCGGCCACCAGGACGATCAGCAGCAGCCCGGCCCAGAACGGCAGGTTGCCCACCCAGCCGCGCACGCCGTCGTTGGCGGCCCAGCCGAAGAACTTGTGCACCATCAGGTTGGTGGCCAGCAGCACGAAGCCCACGATCATGTGGTTGACCACGAAATGGTGGAAGTCGGTCTGCCATTCGGCGCGGAACACCGGCTGGTCCTTGCGCAGCGCAAACAGCTTCTCGATGAAGATGAAGATCAGCGAGGAGCCCAGCAGGTCGAGGATGAACCAGTCCAGGCCGATGTAGGGCGTGTTGTCGGCAAAGTCGTTCACCGGCACCTTGTGCCCGCCCAGCAGCGCGGCCGCGGCCACCAGCAGGAAGGCGGCCGAGGACAGCCAGCGCGAGCGGTTGAAGATGATGTTCACCAGCGCCAGCCCGCCCGAGACCACCATGGCCGCCAGCAGGATGAAGCGCATCACGTCGACGTTGTAGCTC
>NZ_JBFTPJ010000658.1:0-3419 GCF_056398445.1 Variovorax sp. 01T439_2 | reverse complement strand
ACGCCAGGCAGCCGTGCCAGCGCCTGCACGAAAGCCGGCGCAAAGGTGGCCGTGTCGCTGCTGCTCTGGGTGCCCGAATTGCCGGAGCGGCCGCTCGAGGTGGCGCGAACATAGAGATCGGCCGGCAGCACCACGTCGAGCCAATGCGTAACCGAATCGCGAAAGCTCGCCACCATCACCGTGAGCGCCACCGCAAGGCTCAGGCTCGCGACCACGCCGCTCACCGCCACGGCCGCGGTGCCGCGCATGCGCCGTGCGCGCTCGATGGCCAGCATCGGCAGCACGCGCTCTGCAAACACAGGCGCGATGCGGTCATACAGCAGCGCAATGAGCCAGGGCAGCGCGGTGATGCCGCCCACCAGCAGGCAGCCCACCGAGAGATACGCCGCTATCGGAATGCCGCCGACAGCCGGCATGTTGGCCAGCGCCGCGCTGGCGGCAATGAGGCCGAGCGCGGGCCAGTGGCTGCGGCTCTGCACGGGTGCGGCGCCCAGGCCCTTGAGCGTTTGCGCTTCGGGCGGCGCCTGCGCCGCGCGCGCGGGCCACCAGCCACCCACCAGCGCCGCGAGCACGCCGAGCCCGCCGTACAGCAGCGCCGAGCCGCTGCTCCAGTGCAGCGTGGGCGCCACGCCCTCGAAGTAGCCGCCGCCCAGGTCGCCGCCGAGCACGCGCAATGCGAAGGCTGCGAGCAGCGTGCCCAGCGCAAGGCCGGCGGCGCTTCCGATCAGGCCCAGCACCAGCGACTCTGTCAGCACCAGGCGCAAGCGCTCGCGCGGCGTCAGGCCCAGCACGCCGAGCAGCGCGAACTGCTGCGCGCGCTTGGCCACGCTGAGCGCCAGCACCGAGAACACCAGGAAGGCCCCGGTGAAAAGCGCCACCAGCGCGAGCACCGTCAGGTTGACGCGGTAGGCGCGAGAGAGATTGCTCACGCGCTCGGCCGCATCGCCGGGCTCGGCAAACTGCAGGCCGGCAGGCCAGCCCGGCGAACGCTGCAGCGATGCGGTGAAGGCCGCCCGGTCGGTGCCGGGAGCGAGCTTCAGGTCGACGCGGCTGAGCTGGCCGAGCTTGTCGAACAGGTCCTGCGCGGCCCCGATGTCCAGCACCGCCAGCGCCGCGCCGCCGGCGGCGACGTGGCCTGCCACCTCGAGCCGCTGCCAGGCGCCGCCGCCCGTGCGCAGCTGCACCGTCTCCACGCGGCCTTCTGTTGCTTCGGCCGGGAGCCCAAGGGCGCTGCGCGCCGCCGCGTTGAGAAACACATGGCCCGGCGCGAGCATCGCAAAGCGCGCGGCATTCCTGCCGGGCTGCGGCATCAGCGCCGGCGCGATGCTGGGCAGCGCCAGCGCATCGATGCCGATCACGCGCATCGGCAGCTGGCGTTCGCCGGCCAGCGCGAGCCCCTGGAATTCGAGCACCGGGCTCGCGAGCGCCACCTGCGGATGCTGCGCGAGCCGTGCGAACACCGCTTCGTCGAAGCTGCCCTGCACGGCGCGCACTTCGAGATCAGGCTGGCCGTTGACCGAGCGCACGGCGCTCGAGAATTCATCGAGCGCGGAAGCATTGATCAGCTGCACCGAGAACGCGAGCGCCACGCCCAGCATCACGGCCAGCACGGCCGCGGCGTTGCGCCAGGGATGGTGGCGCAGTTCCTGCCATGAGAAGGTGGAGAGCAAGGCACGCATGACGCGATTGTGGCCGGCGCGCGCGAAGTTCCGCGGCCGTGGCACCATGGCGCCTCTTCGATGCCTGGGGAATTCCACGATGCGGCTTTCTTGCTCCGCCTTGGCCCGCCGATGGACGGCCGCCTGGCTTGCTGCCCTGCTGCCGGCCGCCGCCGCATGGACACAGCCGCTGCCCATCACCCTGGCCAGCGATCCCGCCGCCATCGCGAAGACGGCGCTGGGCGCCGAAAGGGGAACGCTGGTGGTCGGCGTGCTGCGCGGCGGCAACGCCGCCTATGGCATGGCGCACAACCCCGAGCCGTCAGGCGCAACGCGCGCCATCGAGCCGAACAGCGCCGAGCAGCCGATGTTCGAGATCGGCTCCGTGACGAAGGTGTTCACGGGCCTGCTGCTGGCGCAGTCGGTGGAGCGTGGCGAGGTGAAGCTCGACGACACCGTGGGCCAGCTGCTGGCCGGCAAGTTGGCGGCGCGGCTCTCTCCTGCGGTGGCCTCCGTGACGCTGCGCCAACTCGTGACCCACACCGGCTGCATGCCCGTGATGGCCGACGGCGTGGCCGGCGGGCCCGCGCTGGCCGCGCAGTTCCGTGCCTTCGACAAGGCGGCGTTCTGGGATGCGCTGTCGCGCATCCGGCTCACGGCGCCGGCGCCGCCCTGCGAAGCGGGGTACAGCAATTTCGGGATGGCGCTGCTGGGCCAGGTCCTGGCCGAACGGCTCGGCACCACCTGGGGCGAGCTGGTGCGCGCGCGCATCACCGAGCCGCTGGGCATGAACGACACGGTGATCCAGCTCGGCGACAAGGCCTCGCGCATGGCACCGGCCTTTGCCGGCGACCGGCGCCAGCGGCTGCTCGACATGGCGGCCTATGCGCCGGCCAGCGCGCTGCGTTCCACGGCGGCCGACATGCTCACGCTGAGCCGCGCGATCCTCGCCGGCGCCAGCGGTCCGCTGGGCCCCGCGGCCGTGCGCATGCTCACGCCGCTCGCGCGCTACGAAGGCGCCGAGATCGGCTATGCGGTGATGGTGCGCGGCCCCGAAGGCGGCCGGCGCACCTACTACCACGCCGGCGTGACCGAGGGCTACCGCACGCTGTGGCTGCTTGCGCCCGACACCGCAGAAGCGCTGATCGTGCTCGGCAGCAATGCGCGCGCGCCGCTTCAGTCCGTGATGCTGGCCATCGGCAAGAGCCGCTATCCGGTGCCGACCGCCCCGGTGCCGATCGATCCGCAGCGCCTTGCGGACTACGAAGGCGAGTTCCGCATCAACAGGGCCAAGACGCTGGGCTTTGCGGTGCGCAGCGGCCGCCTGCTGGTGCGCGAAACGGGCCGGGGCTACAACGCGCTCACGCCCATCGGCAGCGACCGCTTCGCGGTCACCGCCATCGGCGCCGAGGTCAGGTTCCGGCGCGGCGAAGGCAACGCGGTGGTCGGTGTGACGCTGGCGCAGGGCGGCAGCCGGCTCGATGCGCAGAGGGTGGGCGAGGCGGTGGCCGCTCCGCCGGATTGACCGCTCCGGCGCCAGAAGATCAAAGCCGTTCCGACATTGCGTTGAGGTAGGCGCGCACGGCGGCGTTGCTGCTGAGGCCGATTGCGCGGTCGTAGGCCTGGCGTGCCGCCGCGCGCGCACCGCCGGCCGCGAGCAGGTGCGCGCGGGCGGCCCAGAACGGCTGGTAGCTTTGCACCTCGGCCGCCGGCATGGCCTCCAGCGCGCGCAGGCCGACGTCGGGGCCGCGCGCATTGGCC
>NZ_JBFTPJ010000657.1:0-3423 GCF_056398445.1 Variovorax sp. 01T439_2 | reverse complement strand
TCCTGGGCTCGGGCAAGACCACGCTGCTCAAGCGCATCCTGACCGAGGCCCATGGCCAGAAGATCGCGGTGATCGAAAACGAGTTCGGCGAAGAGAACATCGACAGCGACATCCTCGTGACCGAATCGAAGGAGCAGATCGTGCAGATGAGCAACGGCTGCGTCTGCTGCACCATCCGCGAAGACCTGCGCGAGGCGCTGCAGCTTCTGGCCGCCAAGAAGCGCCAGGGCCTGCTCGACTTCGACCGCGTGGTGATCGAGACCACCGGCCTGGCCGACCCCGGCCCGGTGGCGCAGACCTTCTTCATGGACGACGAGATCGCCGAGAGCTACCTGCTCGACTCCATCCTGACGCTGGTCGACGCCAAGCATGCGCCGCAGCAGCTCAACGACCGCCAGGAGGCGCGCCGCCAGGTGGGCTTTGCCGACCAGATCTTCATCAGCAAGAGCGAGCTGGTGTCGGCCGAGGAAACCGATGCGCTCATCCACCGCCTCAAGCACATGAACCCGCGCGCGCCGCAGCAGAAGGCGCATTTCGGCGACGTGCCGCTCAAGGACATCTTCGACCTGCGCGGCTTCAACCTGAACGCCAAGCTCGACATCGACCCCGACTTCCTCAAGGAAGAAGAAGACCATCACGACCATGATCACGCGCATGGCGAACATTGCGACCACCCCTCGCACAAGCACGAGGGCCACGGCCACCACCACCACACCGACGACGACGTCAAGAGCTTCGTCTACAAGGCCGACCGGCCCTTCGACCCGGCCAAGCTGGAAGACTTCCTGGGCGCCATCGTCAACATCTACGGCCCGCGCATGCTGCGCTACAAGGGCGTGCTGAACATGAAGGGCACCGAGCGCAAGGTGATCTTCCAGGGCGTGCACCAGCTGATGGGCAGCGACCTGGGCCCGGAATGGGGCAAGGACGAAGCCCGCCAGAGCCGCATGGTGTTCATCGGCATCGAGCTGCCGCGCGAAATTCTCGAGCAGGGGCTCGAGCAGTGCCTGGTCTGAGGCCCTGACTTGCTCCTTCCCCCGCCGGGGGAAGGCGGGGATGGGGGCAGGCCACCGATCAGGCGCCGTGCTTTTTTGGGGCTCCCGTGCCCCCACCCCGGCCCTCCCCCGAAGGGGAGGGAGGAATTACCGGCCCGGCGCGCCCAGCGGCTTGCCGTTGAGCTTCAGGCTGCCTTCGGCATATTCGATCTGCGTGGTGACGTCATCGCCGTCGCGCTTGACGAAGCCCTTTTCCTCGCCTTGCTCGACCAGCCCCGCCATCATCTCGGGCGGCGGCGTCTGGCCGCTGCCGGCGCCGGCGGCGGCCATCTGCTCCAGCCACTGCATCGGCAGCCGCGCGCTGGCCTTGAGCACGCCGCGCTTCATGAGCAGCGCCATGCCGGGCGCCTGCAGGTCTTCGTCGGTGACGCCGGCCATGCCGGCCGTGTAGCTGAGCTCGCCGCGCTTGCCGCCGATTTCGACCAGCATCCTGTCGAGCCCGAATTCGGGGCTGTACTTGGCCATGGCCTTGAGGTCGGGCGCCAACTGGTCGAACAGCACCTTCATGGCCGCCTGCGAGGCCTTGTTGCCGCCCTTGCCGCAGCCGTTCGCGGCGCTCGACTGCATCCAGGCATCGGCCAGCTTCTTGTAGCCGGCGGCGTGGATGCGGCGTCCGCCGCTGCTCATCTCGAACTTGTCGATCTTGGTGTCGCCGATCTTGCCGGTGCCCTTGACCGTGCCGGTCGATGCGTAGAGCCCGTCCGCGATGCTGGCTTCGGCGAGCATGTCGATGTTCTGCAGCAGCACCGCCGGCAGGGCCTTGCCTTCGCCGCCCGCGGCGCTGCCCAGGCCCTTGGGAGCTGCGAATTCGAGGCTGTCGAGCCGGGCCTCGGTCTTGCCCGTGGCCAGGATCCAGCCGTCGCTCTTGTCCATGTCGGCCTTGCCGGCCAGCTTGCCCATCTTGAGCGTGGCGCCGGTGCGCGCATCGCTGACATCCAGCCCCGGCATCGCCAGTTCGTAGCGCACGTGGGTGCGGGCGCCGTTCATCTCGGCGCGGACCTGCGCGCCCTGCCAGGCGAAGCGGGCCTTGCCTTCCTCGGCCAGGCTGGCGGGCGCCACCGCCAGGTCGGTGGTGTAGCCGCCGTCGAACGCCACCTTGGTGTGCGCCGTCAGGGGCTTGGCCTTGCCGAAGATCTGCTCGGCCTTGGCCTGGCCCTTCACGTCGAACACCAGTTCGCTGTCGATGGTGGCCGCCGCCAGCGTGCCACCGGCCAGCGGGCCGTGGCGGATGGTGTCGCGGAAGGTGATGCGCACCGCCTTGAACGGCGTGGCGGCTTGCTCCACTTCTTCCTCATCCTCTTCCTCGCCGGGCTTGGCGGCAGGCACCTGCACCGCGGCGGCGGCATCGGCTGCGCAGCCGAGCTCGATCGTCACGGTGCTGACGGCGCCGAAGAAGCCGCGTTCGTAGCTGCGCTCGACCACGCGCACCAGCGCAGTCTGCTTCGGCACCTCGTCCAGCGCGGCTTCGTAGCTGGACTTTACTTTTGCGCCGGCCAACCACGTGCCGCCGCCATAGGCAAGTGCGATGGCCGCAGCCAGCACGCCCAGAACTGCTTTTTTGCTCAAGATTGATTTCTCTTTTGTATGAATGAGGTCGACCTGCATCGCTCCCCCGGCGATTCCGGCAGGTCTTGCTGCCCCCTCCGGCAGCGCTGGCGATGCTACCGGAGGCAAGGGGGTGCAGGCACATCACCCTTCGATTCGAGTTCTCTATACAATCGCGCGCCTGTTCCGGCAGCCACGCCTTCGTCCGATGGGGCGGGATGTGGTTGACGGTGCGGGGCGCCGCAGGTTCCTGGCGGGCTTTCGGGGGTATAACCCCGGGGTTCGTCACTGCGAGCACTCCGACGAGTGGAGCCCGCGCGGCCTGAAACCCGCGGTGGTTCCCTTGGGAGGAGACACCCAGTGAAAGCGCGTTCCAGTTCGTTCAAGGAGCCAGTCACCGTGAAGAAGCCCGCCGCCAAGGCTACGCCAGCAACCAAGCCCGCCGCCAAGAAAGCGGCGGCTGCAAAGCCGGCTGTACCCGCGGCAAAAAAGAGTTCTTCCGCTGCAAAGGCCCCGGCCACGAAACCAAAAAGCGCTCCAAAGAAGCCAGCAACGCCATCGGCCAAGGCCGCGACCGTTGCAAAGAAGCCCGTCAAGCCTGCAAAGTCTGCTGCGCCGTCGGTGGCATCCGCCCCGGACAAGAGCGCAACCAAAACTGCAGTTGCGGGTCAACTGCCATCCAAAACCGTCGGCCGCACTGCTGCCGTTCCTTCTGCCCCTCCGATCCCAATGAAAAAAACGGCTGCCGCCTCTTCTTCCGCCACGGCGACACCTTCGATGCCCGCTCAGACCGCCGCACCCGCCCCCGCGCGAGGTGGCCGCG
>NZ_JBFTPJ010000656.1:0-3425 GCF_056398445.1 Variovorax sp. 01T439_2 | reverse complement strand
TTCCAGTGGTTCCGCAGTGCCTCGGGCGCCATCGGGCTATGGCTCCATGGCGGCCTTGACCTCCTGGCCGAGGTCGAGCACCGACATCGCGTAGTAGCTGCTCCAGTTGTAGCGCGTGATCACGTAGAAGTTGCGCGTGCCGGCCACATAGGTCGGCGGCGCGTCGGCGCCGTTCTGCAGTTCGATCAGTGCGAGCAGGCCCTTGTGGCGCAGGCCCTCGCCTTCGGGCACCGCACCGGCCGCCACGAAGCTGTCGGTGCTGAAGCTCGGCAGGATGTCGGGCGYCAGCAGCAGCGCCTTCTTGAGGCGGGCCTCCTCGAAATGCACCGGGTAGGTCGCGGGCATGCCGGGCGTCCAGCCGAAGGCCTTGAAGTAGTTGGCCACCGAACCGATCACGTCGGCGGGGTTGTCGACGAGGTCGATGCGGCCGTCGCCGTCGAAGTCGACCGCGTACTTGGCGATGCTGCTGGGCATGAACTGCGGCATGCCCATGGCGCCCGCATAGCTGCCCACGGGCAGCAGGGGGTTGTCGGCTGTGCGGCTTTCGGTGCTCAGGAAGCTCTCGAGCTCGCCGCGGAAGAAGGCTTCGCGCTCGGCCGCGCGCGGATGGGCCTGCGGAAAGTCGAACGACAGCGTGGCCAGTGCATCGATCACGCGGAAGCTGCCCATGTTGCGGCCGTAGATGGTCTCCACGCCGACGATGCCCACGATGATCTCGGCCGGCACGCCATACATCGCCTCTGCGCGCGCGAGCGTGCCGGCGTTGCTGCGCCAGAAGCGCACGCCGGCGGCGATGCGCGTCGCGTCGATGAAGCGGCTGCGGTAGGCCTGCCAGTTCTTCACCGTGCCGGCCGGGCCCGGCAGCATCAGGCGCGGCACGTTCGGCAAGAAGCGCGCGCTGCCGATGGTGGCGCGCACCCATTCGCGGTCGAGGCCGCGGCGCTCGGCCACCTCGTCGGCAAAGCGCATGGCGTCGTCGCGCGTGGCGTAGGGCGTGCTGCCGGCCACGGTTTTCACGCTGCGGGCGCTGGGAGCTTTCTGGGCCTGCGCCCCGATGGACCCTGCGCAGCAGGCGGCGAGGAGGGCGACGGCGGCGGCGCGGCGCGGTGCGGGAAGAAAAAATCGCATGGCGCCGATTGTGCCGTTCGCACGAGCCCGGCTCGGCGGGACGCGTGCGGCCTCAGCGCCGCGCGGTGGGCGCGGCCGGCCAGTCCAGGCGCCGGAACTCGGCCCGCAGCGCCGCGAGCGAAGCCGGCGAGGCCGGGGCGTAGCGCTGGGCTTCGAGCTTCAGCAGCCATTCGCGCACGGCMTGTGCCGCCGGGCCGAAGCGCGCCTCGGCCTGGGCGGCCATCTGGCGCGGCGGCGCGGTGTCGGGCAGCTGGAGCCCGGCCTTGGCGAGGCGTGCGCGTGCCTGGCCGAGCAGGCGCAGCCACGGGTCGTGCTGGCTGCGCTCCCACAGGGTCCATGCCGCGCCGGCAAGGCTTGCGCCCACCAGCAGGTAGAGCAGCACGTAGGCCAGGTCCTCGAGGCTCGGCGCGTTGAAGCCGATGCTCTTGAGCAGGTTGAGCTGGCGGCTTTGCGTGTAGTTGAGCACCCACTGGTTCCAGCCGTTGTTCACTGCCTCCCAGGCGGCGCGCAGGTTCTGCGCCAGCGTGGGGCTCATCGCGCCGATGGCGCCGGCGAACAGGCCCGGCTGCGGCACCAGCCGCTGCAGCTGGCCGACCCGCCCCGGCGACACCGCGCCCGTGGGATCGACGCGCACCCAGCCGGTGCCGTCTTCCCAGACTTCGGCCCAGGCGTGCGCATCGCTCTGGCGCAGGACCCAGTAGTTGTCGACGCTGTTGAGTTCGCCGCCCTGGTAGCCGGTCACGATGCGCGCCGGAATGCCCGCCGCGCGCATCAGCACCACGAAGGCCGAGGCGATGTGTTCGCAGAAGCCCTCCTTGCGGTCGAACCAGAACTCGTCGGCCGTGTCGTTGCCGTAGACGCCGGGCTCCAGCGTGTAGCTGTAGCCGCCGGTGCGCAGCCGCTGCAGTGCGGCGCGGATGAAGGCCTGGGTGCCGCCGCTGGCCAGCGCGGGCTGGGCGCGCATTTCCGCGGCGAGCGCGGCGGTGCGCGGGTTCGATCCGGGCGGCAGCGCGAGGTAGGGCCGCAGCGCGGCCGTCTGCCGCAGCGGGCCGCTGTGGAACTGGGTGTAGCTCTCGGCGCGGTAGCGCACGAGATCGGAGATGGGGCGGTTCGCCACCCATTGCAGGTCGGGCGTGCCCGTGACTTCATAGCCGGGCGCCTGCGGTGCGGTGGGCGCCGCATCGAGCGTGAGCAGCCAGGGGCGGTGGTTGGGCTCGAGCGTGACCTCGTAGCGCACCGGCGGGCCGCTGGTGCGCAGGTTGCCCGATGGCGGCGCGCCGCGCGCCCAGGACGGCAGCGCGCTCCACTCGCGCCCGTCGAACTGCGCGAGCACCGGACCGCGGAAATACAGCTGGCTCTGCGGCGGCGCGCGGTTGTCGTCGAACTTGATGCGCGCCGCAATGCTGCCGTCGAGCGCGAGTTCGGCAATGGTGCCCACGCGCATGGTGTTCGACAGGCCCGTGCGTCCGGCCATCGCATCGGCGGGCGTGCCCCACAGCGGCGCAAAGCGCGGAAACAGCAGGAACAGCGCGAGCATGATCGGCGCGCCCGCCAGGGCCATCCAGCTGGCGGTGCGCGCGGCCTGCATCAATGGCGGCTTGCCCACCGGCATGTGCGCATTGACCAGCGCGGTGAGCAGGCCCAGCAGCGCCAGCAGCATGGCGACCGCGGTCATCAGCGACTGCGAGTAGAAGAAGTTCGTGAGCATCGCGAAGAAGCCCAGGAAGAAGATGACGAAGGCGTCGCGGCGCGCGCGCAGCTCCAGCGTCTTGAGCGCGAGCAGGATCACGATCAGCGTGACCCCGGCGTCGCGCCCCAGCAGGGTGCGGTGGGTGGCGAAGGTGGCGGCCAGCGCCAGCACCAGCAGGCCCACGCGCGCCCACTTGCCCGGCAGCGGACGGGCCTCCACGGCGAGCGTGCTGCGCCACACCAGCACCATCGCCGTGATGGCGGTGCACCACCAGGGCAGGTTCGCGGCCTGCGGCAGCACGATGAGCGCGATCACCGCAAGCAGGAACAGCGTGTCCCGGGCGTCCCGTGGCAGCGCCGAGATCTCGCGCATGAACTTGTTCATGTGCGCGGCTCCCGGCCTGGAGAAGAACGAGCGGAGTTCGGATGATTCAACATAGCGCCAGCGCCTCCAGGCAGGCTCTTCGGTGGGCTTCGCCCTGCGAGGGCTGCACCACGCGCGCGGCCACGCGGATGCCGTAGTCCACGCCCAGGCGGTCCGCCATCAGCACCCAGGCGCACAGCCGCGACACCCGGGCTTCGGTGTCGGCCAGCTGGGTGGCCTGGGC
>NZ_JBFTPJ010000655.1:0-3427 GCF_056398445.1 Variovorax sp. 01T439_2 | reverse complement strand
TCACCATCGACGACTTCGCGAAGATCGACCTGCGCATCGCAAAGATCGTCGCCTGCGAGAAGGTCGAGGGCTCGACCAAGCTGCTGCGCCTGACGCTCGACGCGGGCGAGGGCACCGACCCGCAGGGGAGTCCTGTTCTGCGCAACGTGTTCAGCGGCATCGCCTCCGCTTACCAGCCCGAGCAGCTCGTGGGCAAGCTCACGGTGCTGGTCGCCAACCTCGCGCCGCGCAAGATGAAGTTCGGCATCAGCGAAGGCATGGTGCTGGCCGCAAGCCATGGCGACGAAAAAGCCCACCCCGGCATCCACGTGCTCGAGCCCTGGCCGGGCGCGACGCCGGGCATGCGCGTTCGCTGAGAAACAGGCTGCGGCTGGGTAACTGCTAGCCGAGCTTGTTGACCAGCACCAGGTCGGCAAACACCTTGCCGCCCACCGAGATGTGGTCGCGCATCGCCTCCGCGGCGTTGTCCGCGTGGCCCTTGAGGATCCACTCCACCACCCGTTCGTGCTCGCGCTGCGAGGCGGCCAGGCGACCGGGCTTCTCGAACATCCGCCCGCGGTAGGCCGCGATGCGCAGGCGCACGGTCTGCGCCTGCTCGACGATGAACGGGTTGCCGCTCGCGCGGTAGATCACGTCGTGCAGCGCGGCATTGGCAAGCTGGTAGCCCTCCGCGTCGTCCGCCTGCGCCCGGGCGGCAGTGCCTTCGAGCGCGCGTTGCAGTTCGACGCGCAGCGCCGGCCCGATGCGCAGCGCCGCGAGCCGCGCCAGCACCCCTTCGAGTTCGCCGAGCGCTTCCATCATGGCGACGAGTTCGTTCGCGCGCAGCTGGCGCACGTAGATGCCGGTGCGCGGAACGATGTCGACCAGCCCGCGCGCGCTCAGCAGCAGCAGGGCCTCGCGCACCGGCGTGCGCGAGATCTTGAAGCTCGCGGCCAGCGCCTTTTCGTCGATCGGCATGCCGGGCGACAGCGTGCCGTCCAGGATGTCTTTTTCAAGCCGGCCGCGGATCTGGTCCTGCAGGCTGCTCACGTCGAGGGTTTTCGCGGGTTGCATGGGTGTGTGGATATTAGCTAACCTTGTAGATATATCAATTGATCTCTTTGGTACATCAATGCTTCCCACCCTCCAGATCGACGGCCACGTCGCCTACCTCACGCTGCGCCGTCCGCAGGCCGCCAACAAGCTGACGCCGGAGGACCTGCCAGCCATCGTCGGCCACCTGGAGACGGTGAACGGCTCGCCCGGCGTGCTGGTGCTGGTGGTCCGCTCGGAGGGCAAGTACTTCTGCAGCGGCTACGATATATCAGAGGTCGCCGCCAGCAGCCAGACCGAGGGCCGCAGTTTCGGCGAGATGGTCGATGCGCTGGAAAACTGCCGCGCCGTCACCATTGCGGCGGTGCACGGCGGCGTGTTCGGCGGCGCCACCGACCTGGTGCTGGCTTGCGACTTCCGCGTGGGCGTGCGCGCTGCCGAAATGTTCATGCCCGCGGCCAGGCTCGGCCTGCACTACTACCAGAGCGGCATGGAGCGCTATGTCTCGCGCCTGGGGCTGGACACGGCCAAGCGGCTCTTCCTCACGGCCGAGAAGCTCGACGGCAGCGCGATGCGCGACTGCGGATTCCTCACCCATCTGGTGGACGACGCGGCGGCGCTCGACGCCGAAGTGCTGCGCCTTCGCACCACGCTCGCCGGCATGGCGCCGCTCGCGCTGCTGGGCATGAAGAAGCACCTGAACCAGATCGCGCGCGGCACGGCCGATGCCGCGTCRATCCAGCGCGAGGTACAGCGCACCGTCGCATCCGAAGACCTGGCCGAGGGCGGCCGCGCCTGGCGCGAGAAGCGCCCGCCGGTCTTCCAGGGCCGCTGAGCGCGGCCCTCCCCCAGAGCCCCGACAAGACACAGGAGACAAGGCATGAAAAAAGAAATCCGGGCCGTTTCGCTCGCGGCCGTGGCATGGCTCGCCTCGGCCGGCGCGCTCGCGGACAGCTACCCCTCGCGCCCGATCACGCTGGTGGTGGGCTTCCCCGCCGGCGGCGGCGCCGACACGGTGGCGCGCATCGTGAGCGACAAGCTGGCCAAGATCCTCGGCCAGCCGATCGTCATCGACAACAAGCCCGGCGCGGGCACCACCATCGCGTCGGACCAGGTCGCGCGCGCGGCGCCCGACGGCTACACGCTGCTGCTGGGCAGCGGCAACCTCTATGGCAGCGACAAGCTGCTCTACAAGGCCGTGAAGTACGACGGCGCCAGGAGCTTCGTGCCGATCTCGCGCTGGAGCTCCGCGCCGATGCTGCTCGCAGTCAACAAGGACGTGAGCGCGCAGAACGTGCAGGCGCTCATCGCCCAGGCGCGGCAGAGCCCGGGCAAGCTGGCCTATGCGTCGTCGGGCACCGGGGTGGTGACGCACCTGGCGGGCCTGTCGTTCGAGAAGGCCGCGGGCGTGACCATGCTGCACGTGCCGTACAAGGGYGGCGCCCCGTCGATCCAGGCGGTGGCGGCCGGCGACGTGCAGCTGACCTTCGGCACGCCGCCCTCGGTGCTGCCGATGGCGCAGGGCCAGAAGCTGCGCGTGCTGGCCGTCACCTCGGGCCAGCGCTCGCCGCTCTTTCCCGACGTGCCGAGCGTCGCCGAGGCCGGCGTGAAGGGCTACGACTTCACCTTCTGGTTCGGCCTGTTCGCACCGGCCGGCCTGCCGCCCGAACTGGCGCAGAAGCTGTTCGACGCCAGCGTGGCGGCGCTCAACGATCCCGAGGTGAAGGCGCGGCTCGAAAAATCGGGCAACGAGGCGGCGCCCTCGAAGTCGCTGGCCGAATTCCGCAGCTGGGCGCAGGCCGAAGGCGCGAAATCGAAGGAACTCACCGAGCGCTCCGGTGCGACCGTCGAATGACGCCGGCCGCATCGCAAGGCTCGCCAGGCGGCCCGCTGCAGGGCTTCACCGTCATCGACTTGACGCGCGTGCTCGCGGGGCCCTACTGCACGCTGCTGCTCGCCGACCTGGGCGCGCGCGTGATCAAGGTGGAGCAGCCGGGCCTGGGCGACGACGCGCGGCAGATCGGGCCCTTCGTCGACGGCGACTCGGCCTACTTCATGTCGGTCAACCGCAACAAGGAGTCGATCGCGCTGGACCTGAAGGCGCCGGCCGACCGCGCCGTCTTCGAACAGCTGCTGGCCACGGCCGACGTGCTGGTCGAGAACTTCCGGCCCGGCACGATGGAGAAGCTCGGCTACGGCTGGCCGCAGCTCCATGCGCGCTTTCCGCGGCTGGTGTTCACCTCGGTCTCGGGCTTCGGCCAGACCGGCCCCTACAGCCGGCGCCCCGCCTACGACATGGTGGTGCAGGCGATGGGCGGCATCATGAGCCTGACCGGCCACCCGGGCGCGCCGCCCACGCGCGTGGGCGTGTCGATCGGCGACCTGGGCGCCGGCC
>NZ_JBFTPJ010000654.1:0-3432 GCF_056398445.1 Variovorax sp. 01T439_2 | reverse complement strand
CAGTCGGTCTATGCCCAGAACATCGCCTACGGCCCCACCAACACCAAGGCACTGGCCTCGCTCAGCCCCAAGGTGCTGGCCGACCTGCCGACCTCGGCCACCAACGCCAAGGACGCGCTGCAGTTCAACGTCGGCTTCTGGGCCGACCAGGGCGAGGCGCTCGAGAAGCGCTTCGCATCCTGGGCCACGCAGTAAGCGGGCAGGCAAGAGGCCATGCAAGCGGCAATGCCTGTCCCCCAGGCCTTCGCAGAGGCGCCGCCGGGCGAGCTCCGGCGTGCGCTGGCGCGCGCCGAGTCGCGCCGCAAGTGGCGCGCCTTTGCGCTCACGGCGCCGCTCCTGGTGTTTTTGCTGCTGACGCTGCTGGTGCCGATCGTGGCGCTGCTGCAGCGCGCGGTCGAGAACCCCGAGGGTGCCAACGCGCTGCCGCGCACCGTGCGCGCGCTCGACGGCTGGAACCGCAAGGAGGCGCCCGCGCCCGCGGCCTATGCCGCCATCGCGGCCGACCTCGCCCAGCTGCCCGACAGCTCCGACGCGGGCGCCCTGGCGCGCCGCCTCAACACCGAGATCGCAGGCGCCCGCTCGCTGGTGATGGGCACCTTCCGGGCATTGCCGATCGCCGGCACGCCGGACGAGGTCAAGGCGCGCATGCTGGAGATCGATCCGCGCTGGGGCGAGCTGCCGTTCTGGCAGGCGATTGCCAAGAACGGTTCGCGCTGGACGCCCGACTACCTGCTCGCCTCGGTCGACCTGCGGCGCGACGTGGCCGGCGAGGTGGAGCGCATGCCCGCCGACCAGCGCGCCTTTGCCGGCATCCTGCTGCGCACCTTCAACATCAGCGCCGTGGTCACCTTCTTCTGCCTGCTGCTGGCCTATCCGCTGGCTTGGTGGCTGTCGACGCTGCCGGCGCGCAAGGCCAACGTGCTGATGATCCTGGTGCTGGTGCCGTTCTGGACTTCCATCCTGGTGCGCGTGGCGGCCTGGATCGTGCTGCTGCAGTCCGAGGGGCTGGTCAACCGCGGCCTGATGGGCATCGGCCTGATCGACCATCCGCTGGCGCTGCTGTTCAACCGCACCGGCGTGATCATCGCGATGGTGCACATCCTGCTGCCCTTCATGATCCTGCCGCTCTACAGCGTGATGAAGAGCGTGCCGCCCACCTACCTGCGCGCGGCCGTCTCGCTGGGCAGCTCGCCGCTGGCGGCGTTCTTCCGCGTGTACGTGCCGCAAACCTACCCGGGCATTGGCGCCGGCGCGCTGCTGGTGTTCATCCTGGCCATCGGCTACTACGTGACGCCGGCGCTGCTCGGCGGCGCGGACGACCAGATGCTGAGCTACTACATCGCGCGCTACACCAACGTGGAAATCAACTGGGGCATGGCCTGCGCGCTGGGCGCCGTGCTGCTCGCCGCCACGCTGGTGCTGTATGCGGTGTACCGCCGCATCGGCAAGGCCGAGCTGAGCCTCGGCTGAGCGGCACGAAGGACCGACACGCATGTTCAAGCTTCCCCAATTCCCGGCCTATGCCACCTTCGCCGACAAGCTCGGCTGGTGGGCGGTGCGCGCGGGCTGCATCGCGGTGCTGGCCTTTCTGCTGGCGCCGATCCTGGTGGTGATTCCGCTGTCGTTCTCCGACAGCTCGTTCCTGGCCTACCCGATCCGGGGCTGGTCGCTGCAGTGGTACCGCAACCTCTTCGATTCGCCCGAGTGGGGGCGCGCGGCACGCAACAGCTTCATCGTTGCGCCGGCCGCCACGGTGCTGGCCACTGTGCTGGGCACGCTGGCGGCGGTGGGGCTGTCGCGCACGAGCTTCGCCTTCAAGGGCCTGCTCATGAGCGTGCTGATCTCGCCGATGGTGGTGCCGATCGTGGTGGTGGGCGTCGCCACGTATCTCTACTTCGCGCCGCTCGGGCTGGCCGACACCTACATCGGGCTGATCGTGGTGCATGCGGCGCTGGGTGCGCCCTTTGTGCTGACCACCGTGCTGGCCACGCTGGCGGGCTTCAACCACAACTTGGTGCGTGCATCRCTGAGCCTGGGCGAGACACCGTTCAGAACCTTCATGCGCGTCACGCTGCCGGTGATTGCGCCGGGCGTGATCTCGGGTGCGCTGTTCGCCTTTGCCACCTCGTTCGACGAAGTGGTGGTCACCTTGTTCCTCGCGGGGCCCGATCAGGTGACCTTGCCGCGCCAGATGTTCACCGGCATCCGCGAGAACATCTCGCCCACCATCGCCGCCGTGGCAACGCTGCTGATCGTCTTCACCACCACGCTGCTGCTCGCGCTCGAATGGCTGCGCGGCCGGCGGCGCTGAACCCGCACACGCACCATGCCCACCGCCACACCGAACCAGCCGCTCGGCGGCAACACGATGCCGCGCTTCGCCGGTCCCGGCACGATGATGCGGCTGCCGTCCGCAACTTCGCCTGAGGGGCTGGACGCGGCCTTCATCGGCGTGCCACTGGACATCGGCACCTCCAACCGGCCGGGCGCGCGCTTCGGGCCGCGCCAGATCCGCGCCGAGTCGGYATTGCTGCGGCCCTACAACATGGCCACCGGCGCGGCGCCTTTCGACCGGCTGAACGTGGCCGACCTGGGCGACGTGCCGATCAACACCTATTCGCTCGAAAAATCGATCGACATCATCTCGGACTTCTATGGCGCGGTGCTGGCCACCGGCTGCGCGCCGCTGACGCTCGGCGGCGACCACACCATCGCGTTGCCGATCCTGCGCGCGGTGGCGCGCAAGCATGGCCCGGTCGCGCTGGTGCATGTGGATGCGCATGCGGACGTCAACGACGACATGTTCGGYGAGCGCATTGCCCACGGCACGCCGTTCCGGCGCGCGGTCGAGGAAGGCCTGCTGGCCTGCGACAAGGTCTGGCAGATCGGCCTGCGCGGCACCGGCTACGCGGCGGACGATTTCGACTGGCCGCGCCAGCAGGGCTTCACGGTGGTGCAGGCGCACGAGGTCTGGTACCAGTCGCTGGCGCCGCTGATGGCGCAGGTGCGCGAGCGCATCGGGCCGGCGCACCCGGTCTACATCAGCTTCGACATCGACGGCATCGACCCTTCGTTTGCCGGCGGTACGGGCACGCCCGAGATCGGCGGGCTCACCGTGCCACAGGCGCTGGAGATCGTGCGCGGCTGCCGGGGCTTGAACGTCGTCGGGGCCGATCTGGTGGAGGTCAGCCCGCCGTACGACGTCAGCGGGAACACCGCGCTGCTGGGGGCCAATCTTCTGTATGAGATGTTGTGTGTGCTGCCTGGGGTGCCTTATCGGTGAGGGGCTTTGCGTGGACGCTGCTGTTTTCAGGGCGCGTGCAAAGGCCACCGGGTACTCCCCTCCGCGAATGTCCCCCGCCTTCGGCTCCTCCTTTATTTCGCTGCGGGGAGCACCCGATGCCCTGTGCACGATGGGCGCTGCCGTGGTGC
>NZ_JBFTPJ010000653.1:0-3434 GCF_056398445.1 Variovorax sp. 01T439_2 | reverse complement strand
ATGCGGCGCTGATCCTCCCGCGCTCGGGCCTCGGCCACAAGCACGGCATCGTGCTCGGCAATCTGGTGGGCCTGATCGACAGCGACTACCAGGGCGAACTCAAGATCAGCGCCTGGAACCGCAGCGACACGCCCTTCGTGCTCCAGCCGATGGAGCGGCTCGCGCAACTGGTGATCGTGCCGGTGGTGCAGGCGCAGTTTCGCGTGGTCACAGAATTTGCAGCTTCGCAACGCGGCGAAGGCGGCTACGGCTCCACCGGCAAGCACTGACCGCTCCCCGTCTTTGCGCGGCTTCGTGTCGGGCCCGTAAAGACCGGAACTGACGGTTCGCGGCGCGCTCCTACGTTTCGGTGTGTGTCCTGCGTCATCCCCACAGCGGGCAAGACGTTGGATACAGGCTTTGGCGCATCGGGATGCGCCGATTTATCCGAGGAGCCTCTCAACATGAAAATTTCAACGCGCTTCATTTCCATTGCCGCTTCCGTGGTGGCGCTTGCCACGCTCACGGCCTGCGTTGCTCCCGCGCCGGTCTATCACACGACGCGCTATCCCTACCAGGCGCCGCCGCAGGCGGTTCCCTACCAGGAGGCGGCCTATGTCGAATACGGCCACGTCGCCAACATCGAGGTGCTGCGCAGCGAAACCGGGGGCACCGGCACCACCGGCGGCGGCGCGGTGGCGGGCGGTGTGCTCGGCGGCGTGGTGGGCAACCAGTTCGGGCACGGCAGCGGCCGCGCCGCGGCCACCGCGCTGGGCATCGTGGGCGGCGCGCTGCTGGGCAACACCATCGAGGGACAGGCCAACGGGCCGCGCGCCTACGAGAGCTACCGCATCTCGGTGCAGACCGACCGCGGCGGCTACCGCGCCTTCGACGTGCAGCATCCGGGCGACCTGCGCATCGGCGACCGCGTGCGCATCGACAACGGCCAGATCTCGCGCATGTAGCCGCGGGCCGCAGCAAGCAAAAAGCCGGGCAATGCCCGGCTTTTTTTGCTTGCTGCGGCGGTTTGTTCAGCCGGCAGTCAGTGCAGCAGGTCGTTGCCGGGCGCCGTGGGCGGCACCTTGAAGAAGGCCGTGCCCGCCGTGCCGCGGCCGACTTCTTCTTCGGTGGCCTCGCGCACCGAGCGCACCGTGATGTCGAGCCGGATCGCGATGCCGGCGAGCGGATGGTTGCCGTCGAGCACCAGGTGGTCCGGGTAGATCTCGGCCACGGTGTAGATCACGTCCTTGGGCATGGCGTCGCTCACGCCTGGGGGCAAGGCGGCGCCGTCGAAGGTCATGCCTTCCTCGGTGCCTTCGGGGAACAGCGAACGCGGCTCCAGAAAGAGCAGCTGGTCGTTGAAGTCGCCGAAGCCCTGTTCGGGCTCGAGCTGCAATTGCACCCGTGCGCCGGGCTCGTGGCCCTGCAGGGCGGCTTCGATCACGTCGAAGAGGTCATCGCCCCCCACCATGAATTCCACCGGTTCGTCGAGCACGTCCAGAACTTCGCCCAGGGTGTCTTTCATCGTCCAGGTCAGGCCGACCACGCATTGTTCAGAGATTTCCATTGCAGAATTCTCCCATGGAGATTACACAACCGCTGCCGTTGCTCGGCGGCCTGAGCGCCGCGCAGTTCATGCGGCGGCACTGGCAGAAGAAACCGTTGCTGGTGCGCCAGGCCATACCCGCCATGGTGCCACCGATCGAGCGCAGCGCGCTCTTTGCCCTGGCCGAGCGCGAGGACGTCGAATCGCGCCTCATCCGCCACGGCAAGGCCGGCTGGACGCTCAGGCACGGGCCGCTCGCGCGGCGCGCGCTGCCGCCGCGCAAGCAGCCGGCCTGGACGCTGCTGGTGCAGGGCGTCGACCTGCATCACGACGGCGTGCATGCGCTGCTGCAGCAGTTCCGCTTCCTGCCCGATGCGCGGCTGGACGACCTGATGATCAGCTATGCGAGCGACCAGGGCGGCGTGGGCGCGCATTTCGACAGCTACGACGTGTTCCTGCTGCAGGCGCAGGGCAGGCGGCGCTGGTCGATCGGCCGGCAGAGCGACCTGCGCCTGCAGCAGGGCGTGCCGCTCAAGATCCTCGAGAACTTCGAGCCCGAGCAGAGCTTCGTGCTCGAGCCGGGCGACATGCTGTACCTGCCGCCGCGCTATGCGCACGACGGCGTGGCGGTCGGCGACGACTGCATGACCTGCTCCATCGGCCTGCGGTCGTCCGCGGTGGGGGAGCTTGGCGCCGACCTGCTGGCCCGCGTGGCGCAGGCCTATGCCGAGGCGCTCGAAGATGYGGGCCCGGCCGAGCTCGCGCGCTACCGCGATCCGACGCAGCCCGCGGTCGAGGCGCCGGCCGCGATGCCGGCCGCGCTGCAGGCCTTTGCGCGCAAGGCGGTCGACGCCGCGCTGCGCGATCCGGACGCTATCGACCGCGCGCTGGGCGAATCGCTGACCGAGCCCAAGGCCAACGTCTGGTTCGACTCTGAAGGCGCCGAGGCACCGGCGGAACTGCATGCCGTGGCGCTCGACCGCCGCACGCGCATGCTCTACGACGCGCGGCACCTCTACATCAACGGCGAGAGCTTTCGGGCAGGCGGGGCCGATGCAACGCTGATGCGGCGGCTGGCCGACCGGCGCGCGCTCGGGCCGCGCGAACTGGCGCGCGCGAGCGACGGCGCACTCGCACTGCTGGCCGAGTGGTGCGAAGCGGGGTGGGCCCATGCCGGGTGAGCGTTTCACGGCGGCCGCACCGGCCTTGCCCGAGGGACGCTTCGATGGCCCCGAAGCCTTCGCGGGCATGGTGCGGGCCGCGCTGTCGAACGCAGCCCGGCAGGGGTGGAAAGAGCTGGTCTTCAGCGACCCCGACTTTGCCGACTGGCCGCTCGGCGAGCGGGCCAGCATCGAGGCGCTCCAGGCCTGGTCGGCCGCGGGCCGCCGCTTCGTGCTGCTGGCGCAGCGCTTCGATGCGGTCGAACGTTCACATGCGCGCTTCGTTGCGTGGCGGCGCATGTGGGGCCACATCATCGAATGCCGCGCGGTGCGTGCGGAGGCGGGCAGCACCGCGGTGCCGAGCGCCATCTGGACGCCCGGGTGGTTCGCTCACCGCACCGATCCCGAGCGCAGCCGGGGCCTGTGCGGCTTCGATCCGCGGGCGCGGCGCGAACTGCGTGAAACAATCGATGAGTCGTGGCGAGTGGGTGTTGCCGCCTTTCCGGCGTCGACACTGGGCTTGTAAGCCAATGCCGCGAATGAGGCCGCGAGACACAAACGGGCGGCGATGCGGGTCTAGAATTTTTTCGTTCTGACATCCATTGCCAAAGGAGTTTCCATGAAGAAGTCATCGTCCGTCCTGCTCGCTTCGTTGATCGCCGCTGCCGCACTCGTGGCCTGCGGAAAGAAAGAGGACGCCGCGCCGGCGGTTGTGACACCCCCGCCCGCTCCGGTGACCGAACCGGCTC
>NZ_JBFTPJ010000652.1:0-4254 GCF_056398445.1 Variovorax sp. 01T439_2 | reverse complement strand
CATCACGTCGGCCTTGAGGTCGGCGCGCGCGGCGACATCCATGATCTCGAAGATCGTGACCAGCGCGTAGTGGTGCGAGAGCGCGGACTCCGAGGGCACCAGCTCCCCGAGGCGGCGGAACAGGTGCTCCAGCCGCAGATAGGTGCGGATGCGCTCGTTGAAGGGGTACTCGTAGAGGATCACGCGGTTCTATAGCTTTCCTGTCGAGCCATCATAGCTTCAGGGCGATTTCGAGGGAGGCGTCGGCACCACCTCGCGCACGGCCGCCAGCATGCGTTCTCCCAGCGCGAGCTGGCCGTGCATGGACATGTGGGTGTCGTTCGAGAAATAGAAGTCCCGGATCTGCGTGTGCTTTTCGCGCGTGAACGCGAAGAGGTCCGGCCCCGGCAGCCCGGACGTGCGGAACCCGGCTTCGAAATCCTTCGAGTAGTCGGGCTTCAGGTACACGGTGGTCTTGTTGGG
Organism: Variovorax sp. 01T439_2; assembly: GCF_056398445.1. Lineage (NCBI taxonomy): Bacteria > Pseudomonadati > Pseudomonadota > Betaproteobacteria > Burkholderiales > Comamonadaceae > Variovorax > Variovorax sp. 01T439_2. The sequence continues at coordinate 3,792 of NZ_JBFTPJ010000652.1, read as the reverse complement.
AATCACCATCCACATGATAGGAAGCTTGCTGTGCGCCTTTGTGAAATTCTTCATCCATTCCAGGTGCGCAAGGGTCAGCGGCCCATTGTCGTCATCTTCAGCGAAAAAGGGCATCTTGTCGCATGAGCGATGCGAAAAGAGCTTGCAACCATCGGGCACCGGGCGCACCCAGGTGTTCCAGTCGAAGTGGATGTCTGTTGCAGACTTTTTCGCTTTCCAGGTGTTGTAGTAGGTCGTGATGCCGGTCAGGAACTGCACGTTCCAGTTGGGCGCGGGGCTCGGCACGGTCTCGTCGGGCGTGATCAGCGGATGGTCCATGGCGTCGTAGGGCCGGATCATCTTCTGGCACTTCATGCTGTCCTTGGTACGGTCGCCGAACAGGCGTTCCACGCTCTCGATGATGATCAGCTTGCCCTTGAAGCCCGTGCGCTCGACCCATTGGTCGAAGTCGCTGCACAGCGCGTTCTCGTACTGGCCCCAGTAGGTGGTCGAGACGCGGTAGCCGGCCCTGGTGAGCACCGACTGCCAGCGGAAGGTCATGGAGAAGCTGTCGCCGATCACCATGATGTCGGCCTGGTCCACGGGCGTGCCCTTGAGGTAGGCGGGGTCCACCTTGGGCGGCGGGGCGGTCCAGCCGAATTCGCGCTCGGACAGGCGGCCGATCCGCGTGAGGTCGCCGTAAGGCACGGGGCTGGTGAGCGAAACGATCCACAGCACCATCAGGACGATGTAGCCGGTCAGGAAGAACCGCAGCCAGACTTTCGCGGGCGTCGTCATGTCGAATCAGAATTGGAAGTAGAGGAACGGGCTGTAGTTGCCCAGCTTCGAGACGCACCAGGCGAAGAGCGCGAAGGTACCGATGGCCAGCACGGCCGAGGAGCACCAGGCCATGACGCGCTGGCCGGCCACCGCCTTTGGGTGGGGAATCCAGCGCTCGAGCGTGATCGTCGGCGGCAATGCGAGGCAGATGACGATGCCCACGAGCATGGTCTGGAAGAACTCGGGCTTGCGGAACGGAACCGGCCCCAGCTCGCTGAACGCGGAAGGCGGTGCGCCATGCAGGCCGAGCATGCCCTTGTAGATGGCCATGGCCGTGTGCAGGCCGTCGGCGCGGAACACGATCCAGGCCAGCACCACGCACAGGAAGGTCAGCAACCAGCCCAGCACGTGCGCAACCGGGCCTGCCGGAATGTTGCGCCGCACCTTGGCGTTCCAGAGGTGGTTGATCATCAGGAACACGCCGTGCAGCGCACCCCAGATCACGAAGGTCCAGGCGGCGCCGTGCCAGAGGCCGCCCAGCAGCATCGTGAGGAACAGGTTCAGGTAGCGCCGGGCCGGGCCCTTGCGGTTGCCGCCCAGCGGCACGTAGAGATAGTCGCGCAGGAAGTTCGACAGCGAGATGTGCCAGCGCCGCCAGAACTCGATGATGTTGGTCGACTTGTAGGGCGAGCGGAAATTGAGCGGAAGCTGCACGCCCAGGCACAACGACAGGCCGACCGCCATGTCCGAATAGCCCGAGAAGTCGAAATAGATCTGCAGCGTGTAGGCGAGCGCGCCGAACCACGCGGTGTAGAGCGTGGGCTCGATGCCCTTGTGCACGCCATTGAACATCATGTCGGCGTATTGGCCCACCGGGTCGGCGATCAGCAGCTTCTTGGCGAGGCCGAAGGTGAAGATCGCAATGCCGAGCGCCACCTTGTTGGGGTCGAACCGGTAGGTGGCCGCATTGGCGAACTGCGGCATCATCTGCGCGTGGTGCAGCACCGGGCCCGCGATCAGGTGCGGAAAGTAGGTGACGAACAGCACATAGTGGATGAAGCTGCGCTCATGCACCTTGCCCTGCCAGCAGTCGACCAGGAAGGCGATCTGCGTGAAGGTGTAGAACGAGATGCCGATCGGCAGCACGATGTGCAGCAGCGGGATCTGCGACAGGCCCGCCGCGGCCAGCCCGTCGTTCACGTTCGAGACGAAGAAGTTGGCGTACTTGAAGACCGCGAGCACGCCCAGGTTGACCACCAGCGCCAGCACCAGCAGCGACTTGCGCTTGCGGTCGTCCCGCTCCGGCGCGGGCGACAGGCGCAGCCCGAACCAGTAGTTGATGCAGATCGACGCCACCAGCAGCGGCAACGCCTTGACGCTCCACCAGCCGTAGAAGAACAGCGAGGCCAGGGCGAGAAAGCCCGCGGCGGACCGGGCGTTGCGCTTGCCGATCAGGAAGAACCCGATCAGTACCAGCGGGAAGAAGACAAAAATGAAGGGATACGAATTGAAAAGCATCGCAGGAGGTGAGGGCACTCCGGCGAGCGCCTTTTTTGTCTTGGTCGTTGTGCGGCCGCTCTGGCGGCCAGTCTCGGATTATCGCGTGCCGGGCGGAACCCACCGCTTCCAGAGACTCCGGACCTCTGCAGCGAGTTCCTCCAGCGAGAGCGACTCGTTGAAAATGACCGCATCCGCGGCCGTCCTGCGCAGCCCGCGCGGCGCCTGCTGGGCGATCACCGCGCGCACTGCCTCGGGCGTCCAGCCGGAGCGCGCCACGACGCGCCGCAGCTGCGTTTCCTCGGTGGCATCGACCACCAGCACGCGGTCGACCCGGGCCCGCCAGCGGCCGGATTCGACCAGCAGCGGCACGTCGAAGACCACCACCGCGTCGGGGCCGGCGCTGGAGGCCATGCGCTCCGTCTCGGCACCGATCAGCGGATGCAGGATCGATTCGAGGCGCTTTTTGGCGCTGTGGTCGGCGAACACGAGCTGACGCATCGCCGCGCGGTCGAGCCCGCCGTCCGCCGCGATCGGGCCAATGCGCCGAGCGGGAAGGCGAAGGGAATCCATTGCCTCACGAGCTCCGGGCCCGCCACCAGGCAGACCAGGCCGGCACCGGCAAGAAAGGGACCGAAGGCCATCGGAATGTCCTTGTGCGCCAGCTTCCCGACAAGGCGCAGCGTGAGGCCGATCACGGCGCCCACCAGCGATGAGACCAGGATGATGGCAATGAGGTAGTCGGCCCCGAGCCAGGCGCCGAGCGCCGCCAGCAGTTTGAAGTCGCCATATCCCATGCCTTCCTTGCCCGTGGCCAGGCGATAGCCATGGTACACAAGCCACAGGCTCAGGTAGCCGAAGACGGCGCCCCAGACCGCCGAGCTCAGYGCGGTGCCGGTCCAGCCCATGGCCGCGCCGACGAGCCCGAGCCACAGCAGCGGATAGTTGAGCGCGTCGGGCAGGAACTGGGTGTCGAAGTCGATCAGGAACTGGCAGATCAGGAAGGCCGCGAACGCCGCCCAGAGCGCGCCGGTGGGCGTGAGGCCGAAGCGGTAGGCGCACAGCGCGAACAGCGCGCCGGTCACCAGCTCCACCAGCGGATAGCGCGGGCTGATGGACGTGCCGCAGGCGGCGCAGCGGCCCCGCAGCACCAGGTAGCTCAGCACCGGGATGTTCTGGTACCAGCGGATCCTGTGGCCGCAGGCGCCGCAGCGCGAGGCCGGCCGGGCGAGGTCGAAGGGCGGCAGCGCCTCGATGGCCGCGGCCGCCTTGTCCGCCGCGGCTTCGAGCCCGGCCGGCGGCTGCGCCTTGGGCCCGAACACCAGCGCCCAGAGCGACGGGACGTCCGTGGACGACATCAGGTTGGCCACGGCATCGGCCAGCCAGCCCCGGTACATCATGACCGGGGTGCGGTAGATCACCACGTTGAGAAAACTGCCGACCAGCAACCCGAGGACGCCGGCGAAAGCGGCGTCGAACTCCTGCGACACCAGCATCAAACGACCTGGCCCAACTTGAAGATCGGCAGGTACATCG
>NZ_JBFTPJ010000651.1:0-3446 GCF_056398445.1 Variovorax sp. 01T439_2 | reverse complement strand
GTTGGTGAGGTTCGCAATGAAGAAGACGTTGTCGTGGCTCACGCCGCTGGACAAAAGCGGCGGCCGCGCGCCGCCCAGCCGGAGCACGAAGGTCGACAGCATGCGCGTGTCGTCGTGGAAGAGCCCGTCCACGCCGCCGCCCACGTCGCCGTGGCCGTCCATCACGAAGTAGGTGTCGCCCTCCTTGAGCACGAAGGCATGCTGCACCGCGCGCTCGGGCGCGGGCTCGGCCTGCTCGGTGGCAGGCACTTCGGTGCTCATTGGAGTACCTTCGTGCTTCGCACTGCGGTGCGAGCTTGCTTGGGGGCGGCCCGGCGCGGCGCTCATGCTCAGGCAGCCTCGCGGTAGAGGGGCTCGTGCAGCTCTTGCGGCTCCTGCGGCAGGAGCGCGCCGCCGCCGGCCAGCCGCGCGTACTGCTCGACATAGGCGCTGGCCATGGCCTGCGCCGAGTAGCGCCGCTCGAAGGCCTGCCGCACGCGGCGGCGGTCGAGCGCGCCGATGGCGTGCACCGCCTCGACGGCCTGCGCCTCGTCCTCGACGATGAGCCCGCTCACGCCGTGCTCGATCACCTCGGGCACCGAGCCGCAGCGCCAGCCGATCACCGGCGTGCCGCAGGCCATGGCCTCGATCATCACCAGGCCGAAGGGCTCGGGCCAGTCGATCGGGAACAGCAGCGCGCGCGCGCCGCCCAGGAACGCGGCCTTGTCGGCGTCGCCGATCTCGCCGATGAACTCGACCAGGGGATCGTCCAGCAGCGGCCGGATCTTCTGCGCGAAGTAGGTCGCGTCCGCCGCGTCGACCTTGGCCGCGATCTTCAGCGGCAGCCCCGCGCGCCTGGCGATCTCGATGGCGCGGTCGGGCCGCTTCTCGGGCGAGATGCGGCCAAGGAAGGCCAGGTAACCGCCGGGGTTCGGCTCGAAGGCGTAGGGCGTCTCTTCGAGTCCGTGCGGAATGGTCGCGAGCCAGTTGGCAAAGGGCAGCGGCTTGCGCTGGTGGCGCGAGATGGAGACCAGCGGAAACTGGTTCCAGCGCATGTACGCGCCGGGCAGGTCCGCGATGTCCAGGCGCCCGTGCAGCGTGGTGAGCGTGCGGCCGGCCATGTCCTCGAAGAAGGGAAAGTGCAGCAGGTCGACGTGGAAATGCAGCACGTCGAACTCGTGCGCTCGTCGTCGCACTTCGTGGAGCATGCAAAGGTGGCCGKCCAGGTCGGACTTCAGCGGCGCCGGGTCCAGCCGCAGGGCCTGGGCCCGCATGGGCGCCAGGCGGGCCCGGGTCTGCGTGTCCGCGGAGGCGAACAGCGTGACCTCGTGGCCCTGGTCCACCAGCGCATTGGCCAGGTGGGCCACGACCCGTTCGGTGCCGCCATAGAGCCGCGGCGGAACGGCTTCGTACAGGGGCGCGATCTGCGCGATCTTCATCGTCAAGACAATCTCCTCGAAAGGGAATGAATGAACAAGGAACAAGGCGAAGAATGGAGGCGGCACAGCCTCCGGCGCACATCTGAGGGTTGGCCCGACCGGTTTCAAGCCCCTTTTTTTACCCCTCGTGTCCCGCGTCGAGCAAGCAGCCTTGGCGCAGTTGGCTCAGACTGAGGCCATGCAAGCCATGACGCAAGCCATGACGCCGCCGGCCGGCTCCCGGTCTTCCACACGGCGCGCATGCCGCGCCCGTGCTGCATTGCTGCTGCTGTTGCTGCTGCTGGCGGCGCCGCTGGCCAGCGCGCACGCGCCGGAGCCGGCAACCGCCGTGCCGGCCCTCGGCTGGAGCCTGGAGCCCTGGGTGCTGGCCTGTCTGGGCGCGAGCCTGCTGCTCTACCTGGCCGGCCTGCTGCGCCTGTGGCGCAAGGCTGGTGCGGGCCGCGGGGTCGGCATGCGGCGCGCGGCTTCGTTCGGCGCGGGCTGGCTCGCGCTGGTGCTGGCGCTGGTCTCGCCGCTCGATGCGCTCGGGGCCTATCTGTTTTCCGCGCACATGGTGCAGCACGAGGTGCTCATGATCCTGGCCGCCCCGCTGCTGGTGATCGGCCGGCCGCTGGCGGTCTGGACCTGGGCACTGCCGGCGCCGTGGCGCATGCGAACCACGCGCCTGGTGCGGCAGCCCGCGCTGGCCGCCGCATGGGAAGTGCTGACCTGTGCGCCGGTCGCCTGGGCCCTGCACGGCCTCGCGCTCTGGGCCTGGCACCTGCCGCTGTTCTTCGAGGCGGCACTGCGCAGCCAGGCCGTGCACAGCCTGCAGCATGCGAGCTTTCTTGCGACGGCGCTGCTGTTCTGGTGGCCGCCGCTCGCCGGCGCTTCGCGCGCCGGGCACGGCGGCTCGATGCTGTATCTCTTCACGACCATGGTGCACACCGGCGCCCTCGGCGCGCTGCTGACCTTCTCGACCGTGCCCTGGTATCCGGCCTACGGCACCGCCACGCCCGCGCTGGGCTTCGACCTGCTCGAGGACCAGCGCCTGGGCGGACTCATCATGTGGGTGCCGGCGGGCCTGGCCTACCTGGTGGTGGCGCTGGTCGCGGCGGCGCGGCTGCTGCAGGGCGGCCCCGCGCGCACGGCACCGGGCGCCATGCCGCCGAGGTAGCCAGTGCATCAGCCGTTGCCGACGGCGAAGTCGGCTTGCCGCCCTACAACTGGCGGTCCTTGCCTTGCTAATTTGCTGAGGCCCTCATGCCGGACTCACGGTCGATGCGAAGCCAGAAACACACCAAGAAGAAGCGCCGCGCCGGATGGGCCGGCCTGCTGCTGCTGAGCAGCCTCTTGCCGGCCTCGCTCGCGCTCGCGCAGCCCGCGCCGGCCGACGGCATGCCGCACGGCGGCGGTGACGGCGAATGGACCATGGCCGCGCGCGACCATGCGGGCACGCGCTTCAGCCCGCTGGCCGAGATCACGAGCGCCAACGCCGCGAAGCTGCAGCCGGCCTTCACCTTTTCCACCGGCGTGGTGCGCGGACACGAGGCCGCGCCGCTGGTGGTGGGCGGCACGATGTACATCGTGGGCCCCTACCCCAACACGCTCTTCGCGCTCGACCTCGCCAAGCCCGGCGCGCCGCTCAAGTGGAAGTTCGAGCCCAGGCCCGAGGCCGGCTCGCAGGGCGTGGCCTGCTGCGACCAGGTCAACCGCGGCGCCGCCTATGCGGACGGCCGCATCTTCTTCAACACGCTGGACAACCAGACCCTCGCGGTCGACGCGGCAAGCGGCGCCGAGCTCTGGCGCGCGAAGCTCGGCGACATCCGCAGCGGCGAGACCATGACGATGGCGCCGCTGGTGGTCAGGAACAAGGTGCTGGTGGGCAACAGCGGCGGCGAGTTCGGCGTGCGCGGCTGGCTTGCCGCTCTCGATGCCGCCACCGGCAAGACCGTGTGGCGCGCATGGAGCACGGGGCCGGACAGCGACGTGCTGATCGGCCCGCAGTTCAAGCCCTTCTATGCGCAGGACCGCGGCAAGGACCTGGGC
>NZ_JBFTPJ010000650.1:0-4282 GCF_056398445.1 Variovorax sp. 01T439_2 | reverse complement strand
GCTGCTGGCTTGCCGGCCAATGCACCGACAGCAACGCCTACCGCTACGACAAGCCGCTCGCGCCCAAGGTGCGCGCCGCGCTCTCGGCCGTGCCGGGCGTGCAGAAGGCGAGCGTGTGGGTGATGATCCAGCGGCGCTGGGTCTACCTGCAAGGCTGCGTGCCCTCGGCCGCGGTGGCCAGGAAGCTCGAACGCGCCGCGCGCGCGGTGCCCGATGTCGAGACCGTGGTGACCGACCTGATGGTCGGCACGCGGGGCAAGCCGCCGTATCCCGTGGCCGGCCGGTGAACGAACAACAACAACGCGACGAATGATCCAGCGCAAGACCCATCTCGACTCCCTCGCCATCGGCCTTCTGATCGCATGCTGCGCGTTCTGGGGCCTGCAGCAGATCCTCATCAAGACCACCGTCGCCGAAGTGCCGCCGCTCTGGCAGGCCTCGGTGCGCATGGCGGGCGCCGTGGCGCTGCTGTGGCTCTGGTGCCTGTGGCGCCGCGTGCCGCTGTTCGAGCGCGACGGCACGCTGCCGGGCGGGCTGCTCGTGGGCCTGCTGTTCGCGGGCGAGTTCGCCTGCATCTACCTGGGGCTGCAGCACACCTCGGCCTCCAGGCTCACGGTGTTTCTCTACACCGCACCGTTCTGGGTCTCGCTGCTGCTGCCGCGCTGGGTGCCGGCCGAGCGGCTGCGCGGCCTGCAGTGGCTGGGGCTGGGCATCGCCTTTGCGGCAGTGCTGTTCGCGTTCAGCGAAGGCTTCGGGCACTCGAGCTCGGGCCAGCTGCTCGGCGATGCGATGGCGATCGTCGGCGGCATGCTCTGGGGCCTGACCGCGTGGTGCTGCTCGGCGAACCGCTCACGCTGCAGCTGATGCTGGCGCTGGCAGGCGTGGGCCTGGGCATCGTGATGGTCAACCGGCGAAAGGCACGGGCATGAAGGACGCGGACTTCCAGCCGGTGCTCGACGACATCGTCGCCACCCTGCGGCCGCTGCTGGGCACCGCCGGCACGGTGGCCAGCTACATCCCGGCGCTGGCCTGCATCGATGCGCGCCAGCTCGGCATTGCGCTGCGCACCTGCGACGGCGCCGAGGCCTTCGCGGGCGATGCCGAAACGCCGTTCTCGATCCAGAGCGTGTCCAAGCTCTTCACGCTGACGCTGGCCATGCAGCGCATGGGCGACGCGCTGTGGGAGCGCATCGGCCGCGAGCCTTCGGGCAACCCCTTCAACTCGCTGGTGCAGCTGGAGAACGAGCAGGGCAAGCCGCGCAATCCCTTCATCAATGCGGGCGCCATTGCCGTGGCCGACCGGCTCGTGAGCCAGGCATTGCAGGCCGGCGGCAGCGCCAAGGCCGACATCCTTGCGCTGATGGGGAGCCTGTGCGGCGAACCGATTGCGTTCGACGACGAAGTGGCGCGCTCAGAGGCGGCGACCGGCTTCCGCAACATCGCGCTCGCCAACTTCATGAAGAGCTTCGGCAAGATCGACAACGACGTGGCCGTGGTGCTCGACACCTACTTCCACCAGTGCGCGCTTCGCATGAGCTGCCGCCAGCTCGCGCGCGCGGCGGCCTTCCTGTGCCGCGACGGCGCGCATCCGATCGACGGCCAGGCCGAGGTGACCGGCGAGCGCCAGACGCGCCGCATCAACGCGCTGATGCTCACCTGCGGCACCTACGACGCCGCGGGCGACGTGGCGTTCTCGATCGGCCTGCCCTGCAAGAGCGGCGTGGGCGGCGGCATCGTGGCCGTGGTGCCCGACCGGCTCACGCTGTGCGTGTGGTCGCCCGCGCTGGATGCGACGGGCAACTCGCTGCTCGGCATCAAGGCGCTCGAACTGTTCGTGGCGCGGACCGGGCTGTCGGTGTTCTGAGCGGCGCGTGCAGCGCAGGCGAAAATGGACCACGCACGAACCCGAGCATCCGAATGACCGAAGCCACAGACTCCACCGACTCCGACACCCTCCCCCTGCAGGAACCCCGCCTCTGGCGCGACGGCCAATGGACCGCCCGCGTCATCAAGAACGAGGAAGACGACGGCTGGGCCGTCGAGATGACGCGCCACGGCGACCCCGAGCCGGCGCTGATCGGCCCCTGGACCATGGGGCGCGACAAGAAGAACCCGAAGCCGCTCGACGGGCCCGCCTTCTCCACGCTGGTGAAGACCGCCGCCGAGGTGATCCGCCGCCACGAACAGCAGCTGCACGCCACGCTCAACAAGAGCGTGACGGTGACGGCGCGCAATGACCAGCGCGTGCGCGTGGCCCTTGCCATCGTGCCCGACGAGGACAGCCCCTCGGCCACGCTCACGGCCTACAACGATGCCGACGACTCGGAACTCGCCAGCGTCAACGTCTCGCCCGCCTTCAGGCTCACGGCGGGCAGCGCCGCCGCCTGGATCGAATCCGATTACGCGCGGCCGCGCTGAGCGCGCGTTCGCAATCAGCGAAATGACGTATGTGCAGCCCACGCTGAGTTGAGAACAATCGGCTTCGACGACACCCGCCGCTGCCCCCAGGAACAAGCCCGAACCGGTCGACCACCGGCTCGGGCTTTCTTGTTTTTTCTCAACCACCCTCCAGGAGCAGCGTCATGAGACATGGTGATATTTCGAGCAGCAWTGATTGCGTGGGAGTCGCGGTCGTCAACTACAAGATGCCCCGCCTGCACACCAAGGCCGAGGTGCTCGACAACGCGCGCAAGATCGGCGAGATGCTGGTCGGCATGAAGAAGGGCCTGCCGGGCATGGACCTGGTGATCTTTCCCGAATACTCCACGCACGGGATCATGTACGACGCCAAGGAGATGTACGACACCGCCGCCACCGTGCCCGGCGAGGAGACCGCCATCTTTGCCGACGCCTGCCGCCGCGCCAACGTGTGGGGCGTGTTCTCGCTGACCGGCGAGCGCCACGAGGCGCATCCCGACAAGGCGCCCTACAACACGCTGATCCTCATGAACAACCAGGGCGAGATCGTGCAGAAGTACCGCAAGATCATGCCGTGGGTGCCCATCGAGGGCTGGTACCCGGGCGACCGCACCTATGTGAGCGATGGCCCCAAGGGCATGAAGATCAGCCTGATCATCTGCGACGACGGCAACTACCCCGAGATCTGGCGCGACTGCGCGATGCGCGGCGCCGAGCTCATCATCCGCTGCCAGGGCTACATGTACCCGGCCAAGGAACAGCAGATCCTGGTGTCCAAGGCCATGGCCTTCATGAACAACACTTACGTGGCGGTGGCCAATGCGGCGGGCTTCGACGGCGTGTACTCGTACTTCGGGCACTCGGCGCTCATCGGCTTCGACGGCCGCACGCTCGGCGAATGCGGCGAGGAGGAAATGGGCATCAACTATGCCGAACTCTCCATGGGCCTGATTCGCGATRCACGCAAGAACGGCCAGTCGCAGAACCACCTGTTCAAGCTGATGCACCGCGGCTACACCGGCGTCATCAACTCCGGCGACGGCGACAAGGGCGTGGCGGCCTGCCCGTTCGACTTCTACAAGCAGTGGATCAACGCCCCCGAGGGCGCGCGCGAGCAGGTGGAGTCGTTCACGCGCAGCACCATCGGCACGGCGGAATGCCCGATCGAGGGTCTGCCGAACGAAGCTGCCCGCAGCTGAAAATCAAAGCTGGCGAAAGGCTGTCAGCACCTGCAGCACGCTTTGCGTGGCGCCGTCGAGCAGGGCGCGCTGGCGGTGCGCAATGCCGAGGCGGCGCGTGAGCCTGGGCGTGATCGGCAGGATCTGCATGCGCTCGTTCAGCGCCGCATCGGTGGTCTGCTGCAGCGGCAGCAGTGCGGCGCCGTAGCCGGCCGCCACCAGGCTGCGGATCGCGGCGTCGTAGTTGAGCTCGATGCGCGCACGCGGCGCGAAGCCGGCCGCGGCGAACCACTCCATCGAGAGCCGGTACATGTGGGTGGTGGCGTCGTTGAAGATCAGCGGCTGCGCGGCCAGCCAGGCCGGCGTGACGCGCCTGGGCGCCTTCCAGCGCTGCGGCACGAAGGCCATCATGGCCTGGTCGCACCAGGGCGTGACGACCAGTTCGCGCAGCGGCGGCTGCGGCATGGCGACCAGCCCGATGTCGAGCGTGCCGGCGGCCAGCCGCGCCATCGCATCGTACGAACCGAGGATGCTGACCTCCACGTCGATGCCCGCATGCCGGGCACCGAGCGCTTCGAGCACCTGCGGCAGCAGGTCGACCACCACGCCGGTGGAAGTGCCGAGCCGCACGCGGCCGGTGCGGCCTTCGGCCTGGCGCTTGACGGCCTCGACGGCATCGTCGGTGT
>NZ_JBFTPJ010000649.1:0-5518 GCF_056398445.1 Variovorax sp. 01T439_2 | reverse complement strand
GTTGGTGTCCGACGCGGCCGGCCTGCCGCGCATGAGCGCATCGGCGCGCGCCGGCTCCATCGGCTCGGTCGCGATCATGTAGGTGCCCACCGGCATGATGCGCGACGAGACCTCGGGCGCCACGTCGTCGCCGTACTCGGCCAGGTAGACGTTGCCCGCCAGCACCACGAAGCTGCAGCGCACCTCGCCCTGCGCGGTCTTGACGACGGGCCGCGCGCCGCGCTCGATCACCTGCGCGGCCGAGTTCTCGTGCAGCTGCGCGCCGGCCGCGCGCGCCGCGGACGCCAGGCCCAGCGAATACTTCAGCGGATGCAGATGGCCCGAGCGCACATCGAAGGTGCCGCCGTCGAAGCGCTTGCTGTCCACGCACTGCGCGACCTCGCCGGGCCCGAGCCATTGGAGCGGATAGCCGTGGACGCGGCCCACGTGGTCCATCCATTCACGCAGCGCGCGCGACTTCGCGGGCTTGACCGACAGGTTCAGGTAGCCGGCCTGCCAGTCGCAGTCGATCGCATGGCTCGCGATGCGGTCCTGCAGCAGATCCAGGCCCTCGACCGATATGTCCCAGGCGCGCCGCGCATCCTCGGGCGTGAACTGCTTTTCGATGGCCTCTTCGCCGTCGGCGCCGAAGCCCACGATCACCTGGCCGCCGTTGCGGCCCGAGGCACCCCAGCCCACGCGCTGCGCCTCCAGCAGCACCACCGCGTAGCCGCGCATGGCAAGCTCGAGCGCGGCCGACAGCCCCGCGAGCCCGCCGCCCACCACGCAGACGTCGGCGGTGGCAATGCCTTCGAGCGGGCGCGCGGGTTCGAAGCGCRCCGCCCGTTGCACGCTGGCTTCGTAGTAGGAGTTCTCGACGACGCCGAGTTCTTTGCGCAGCAGCAATCAGGCCACCCGGAAGTTGATGAACTGCCAGGGGTCGTCTTCGTCCTTCTCCTCGTCGAAGAGCGGGCTGCGTTCCTTCAGCGGCGTCCAGTCGCCATACACGCCCGCCACTTCTCCGAGGTAGGGCATGGCGGCTTCCAGCACCACGCGGTGGTCCAGGTCGTCCGGCTCCACAAGGCCCGCGTCGGGATGGCGCAGCGCCCACGACATGCCGCCCAGGATGCCGGCCACCACCTGCAGGCTGGTGGCGCTGTTGGCGGGCGCCAGTTCGCGCGCCTGCTCGATGGTGAGCCGCGAGCCGTACCAGTAGGCCCCCTTGGGGTTGCCCATCAGCAGCACGCCTAGCTCGTCCATGCCTTCGGCGATCTCGTCGCGCACGATCCGCTGGCGGTGCTGCAGCTGCCAGTTCTTTCCCGCCATCTCGTGCAGCGAGAGCACGGCGTCGTCGCACGGGTGATAGGCGTAGTGCACCGTGGGGCGGTACACCACCTGGCCGTCCTTGCGCAGCGTCAGGTGGTCGGCAATGGAAATCGATTCGGCATGCGTCACCAGGAAGCCGTGGTAGGGGCCTTCCAGCGGCGTCCAGCTGCGCACCCGCGTGCCGATGCCGGGGCGTTTCAGGTAGATGGCCGCATCGCTGCCGAAGCCGTGCCGCGCGGCATCGGCCGGCCAGTGCCGCTCGTGCGTTCCCCAGCCCAGCTCGGCGGGCTGCAGGCCCTCGTCGGCGAAGCCCTGCACCGACCAGGTGTTGACGAACTCGCCGCGCTGCTTGCGCTCCTTCGCAACCTGGGTGTCGCGCTCGGCGATGTGCACCACCTTGATGCCCAGCTGCTGCGCGAGCGCTGCCCAGTCCTCGTAGCTCGACGGCATGGCTTCGAGCTCGGCATGCGTGTCGGCCGCGATGTTCAGCAGTGCCTGCTTGAGCAGCGCCGAGACCAGCCCCGGGTTCGCGCCCTGCGTGATCACTGCCGTGGGCCCGCTGCGCTTGTCCAGGCGCCAGGCCAGCACCTCTTCGCGCAGGCTGTAGTTCGAGCGGCGCGAAGGCGGAAGCGCGGGATCGTCGTAGCGGCCGCCCCAGGGCTCGTTGCAGGTGTCCAGGTAGAGCGCGCCGCGTTCGCGGCAGAGCTTGATGAGCGCCAGGCTCGACACGTCGACCGAGAGGTTGACCAGGAAGTCAGCGCTTCGTTCTTCTTCGTCATCCCATCACCTCGCTGAGTGGCGCCGGACCGGCCGGCCTTGTCCTTCGTTTCCTCGAACGAATGTGGAACGCGCCGGCCGGCGAATGCGTCAGCTTGCCTTTGCCGATGGTGTAGGAGGACTCCATGAGCGCATGCTCCGCCCGCGGCCATGGTAGAAACCGGCCACCCTGCGCACGTTGCGCATGGCACCCCACCGATGGCCGAAGACTTCCCCTTCAATCCACGACGTTCCGCCCCGCCAACCGGCTGGCTTGGCCTGCGCCTGGCGCGCGCGCCCTGGCTGTTGCTGCTCGGCTTGGCCCTGCTGCTCCTGGGCGGCTGCGCGGGGCTGCCGGCTGGGGTGGAGCGCAAGCCTTCGGTGGCCATCACCGATGGCGCCGACACCATGCTGGGGCGCCTGGTGGCAGCGGCCTCGCCGCCGGGGCAGGGGCTGAGCGGCTTCCGGCTGCTGCCGATGCCGCAGTATTCGCTGCATGCGCGCATCGAGCTCGCGCGCCGCGCCCAGCGCTCGATCGACGTGCAGTACTACCTGGTGCAGAACGACGAAACCGGCCGCTACCTGCTGCGCACGCTGCGCGACGCGGCCGACCGCGGCGTGCGCGTGCGCCTGCTGGTGGACGATCTCTACACCGCGGGCGCCGATCCGCTGTTCGCGGGCTTCGCGGCGCATCCGAACGTGGAGGTGCGCTTCTTCAATCCCTTCCCGGCCGGCCGCGGCCTGCTGGGCACGCGCTGGGCGGCGTCGCTGCTCGACTTCGACCGGGTGCACCGGCGCATGCACAACAAGCTGTTCGTGGTGGACAACACGATGGCGGTCATGGGCGGGCGCAACATCGCCAACGAATACTTCCTGCGCGATGGCGGCTCCAACTTCATCGACATCGACACGCTGGTGGCCGGCACGGTCGTGCCGCGGCTGTCGTCGCTGTTCGACATGTACTGGAACAGCCCGTACGTCTACCCGATCGAGTCGCTGGTCTCCAATGGCGGGGCCACGCCGCAGCAGCTGCGCGAACGCTTCGAGCAGATGACTGCCGGGCCGGACACGCTGCATCCCGAGCCGCTGACTTCCACCGACCTGCTGGGCAACAACGCGCTCGCCAAGGACCTGGGCGAGGGTGCGCTGTCGCTGGTCTGGGCGCGCGCCGAAGCCTATGCCGATGCGCCCGCCAAGGCACTCGGGCCGCCCGAAGCCCGCGGACTGCCGGCCGACGAATCGACCGACAGCGTGCTCTACAACGTGCGGCGCTACCTGCGCGGAGCCCAGCAGGAGATCCTGCAGACCACGCCCTACCTGATTCCGGGGCGCGGCGGCATGGAGACGATCCGCCTCGTGCGGCAGCGCGGCGTGAGCTACACCATCGTGACCAATTCGCTGGCCGCCACGGACGAATCGCTGGTGCACATCGGCTATCGCCACTACCGGCCCGAAATGCTCGCCCTGGGCGTGGAGCTCTACGAGCTGAGCCCCAAGCGCGTGGAGCAGACCAAGCGCTTCGGYATCYACGGTTCGGCCAGTGGCCGGCTGCACGGCAAGTCGGCCGTGGTCGACCGCAGCATGGTGTTCATCGGCTCGATGAACTTCGATCCGCGCTCGATGCTGCACAACACCGAGATCGGCCTGTTCATCTTCAGCCCGCAGATTGCCCAGCAGCTCACCAGCCTGATCGGTTTCATCCGGCTGGACGGCGCCTACCAGCTGCAGCTGGGGCCGCGCGGCGGCATCGAGTGGGTGAGCCCGGCCTCGGGCGATGGCGCCGACACCATCCTGCACGTGGAGCCGGAAACGGATTTCTGGGCGCGCTGGAAGCTGGAGCTGTTCGCCCCGCTGGTGCCCGAGAGCCTGCTGTAGCGCGGGCCGGCAGGTGCTACTGCTGCAGGCGGCCGTTCAGGTAGGGCTCGGGATCGACGGCGGTGCCGTTCTTGCGGATCTCGAAATGCAGCTTCACGCGGTCGGTTTCGCTCTTGCCCATTTCGGCGATCTTCTGGCCTTGCCGCACCACCGCGTTTTCCTTCACGAGGATGGTCTGCGCATGGGCGTAGGCGGTGAGAAAGGTCTCGTTGTGCTTGATGATGACCATGTTGCCGTAGCTGCGCAGCTCGCCGCCCACGTACACCACGCGGCCATCGGCCGAGGCCACGATGGGATCGCCCAGGTTGCCTGCAATGTCGAGCCCCTTGTTGCGCACGCCGTCGAAGCGGGCAATGGTGGTGCCGGCGGCGGGCCGGATGAACATGGCCAGGGGCTGCTGCACGGGCGGCGGAATGACGACGCCGGGCCGCGCGGGCGGCTGCGGCGTGGTGCAGGCGGCCAGGCCGGCAGCCACCAGGAGCGCGGCGCCGGTACGAAGGGCAAAAGTCTGAAGGTGCATGGCTCTGTTGGAACGAATTCGTTGCTGAGGGTTCCCGCGGTCGGCGCGCCGGGCGAGCCACCTCGTCCATGCTAGCAAACTCCGCCGGGGCCGGGTCTACTTGAGCGGAATGGGCGTGCCGCGGTCGATCGGCACCGCCGTCACGCTGTTCTTCGGCGAGCCTTCGATCAGCAGGTCGGAGTAGGTGAGATAGACCAGCGTGTTGCGCCTGGCGTCGACCATGCGCACCACGCGCAGCCGCTTGAACAGGATCGACAGCCGCTCGCTGTAGACCTCTTCGCGCTTTGGAAGCGGCTGCACGATGCTGACCGGCCCGACCTGGCGGCAGGCAATGGAGGCTTCCGACTTGTCCTCCGCCACGCCGAAGGCGCCCGCCAGCCCGCCGGTCTTGGCGCGCGAGACATAGCAGGTCACGCCGTTCACCTTGGGGTCGTCGTAGGCCTCCACCACGATCTTGTGATCGGGGCCGATGAGCTTGAAGGCGGTGTCCACGTCGCCCACCGTTTCCGCATGCGCGGCGAAGGCCAGCGCCAGGCCCGCCAGCGCCAGGCCGCATGCGAAGGCGCCGCGAAGGAGGAGGGGAGCGCGGGAGGCCTGGGTCATGGGGTGGTGTTTCAAACGATGCTGAGTTCGTGCACGCGGTCGAAGCTGCCGCGCCGCCGGTCTTCGAAGAAGTGTTCGAGCGCCTCGCGCACGGTGCGAAAGGCGATCTCTTCCCAGGGAATTTCTTCCTCGGTGAAGAGCCGGGCCTCGATGGTCTCGTGGCCCGGGTCGAAGCGGTCGTCGAGCAGGCGGGCGCGGTAGAACAGGTGCACCTGGCCCACGCGCACCACGCTGATCACCGCGAACAGGCCCTGCATCTCGTAATGGGCGCCGGCCTCTTCGTCGGTCTCGCGGGCCGCGCCCTGGGCCGCGGTTTCGCCCAGCTCCATGAAGCCCGCCGGCAGCGTCCACTTGCCCCAGCGCGGCTCGATGTTGCGCTTGCACAGCAGCACCTTGTCGCCGAGCACGGGAATGGTGCCCACCACGTTCAGCGGGTTCTCGTAGTGGACGGTGCTGCAG
>NZ_JBFTPJ010000648.1:0-3458 GCF_056398445.1 Variovorax sp. 01T439_2 | reverse complement strand
CGTCCTGGCTGCCCATGTAGACCACGCATTCGAGGCCGTAGCGCGCGCAGATGGTGGCGGTGGCCACGCCATGCTGGCCGGCGCCGGTTTCGGCGATCACGCGGGGCTTGCCCATGCGGCGCGCGAGCATCGCCTGGCCGATCACGTTGTTGATCTTGTGGGCGCCGGTGTGGTTGAGGTCTTCGCGCTTCAGGTAGATCTGGGCGCCGCCCATCTCGCGGCTGGTGCGCGCGGCATGGTAGACCGGCGAGGGGCGGCCGACGAAGTGCTTGAGTTCGTAGTGGAATTCGGCGAGGAAGGCCGGATCGTCCTTGTACTTCGCGTAGGCGTCGCGCAGCTCGTTGATCGCGTGGGTGAGCGTTTCGCTCGCGAAGGTGCCGCCGTAGTTGCCGAAGTGGCCGGTGGCGTCGGGTTGCTGATAGTTGGTTCGCATGGTTCTCGATCGTTGGGCCGCAGCCCGAAATCACGATCGGGTGCGGCGGCTAACTGGAGAAGGAGGCGTCGGCGGCCCTTACGGCGGCGACGAATTGCCGGATCTTTCCGGCGTCCTTCAGGCCCTTGTTCCCGGGACCGTCGATTTCGACGCCCGAGCTCACATCAACGGACAGCGTCTTGCAGCGCGTCCGCAGGATGCGAATGCCATCGCTCACGTTTGCAGGTGTGAGCCCACCACTCAAGACGAGGTGAGCGTCGACGGCGGGTGGAAGAAGTGACCAATCGAATGCCTTGCCGCCACCGCCATAACCTTCGACATGGGCGTCGAGCAGGATGGCCTGGGCGTGGGAGTAATCGGACGCGTATTTTACGAGGTCGAAGCCCGCTCCGGCGGCGCCCAGCGGAATACGGGCCGCGCGCATGTAGCGAAAGCGCCCCGGGCCGGTGGCGCGCTCGCACTGCTCAGGCGATTCTTCGCCGTGGAACTGCGCGATCGCGCCCTTCACGCGGGAAAGCGCTGCTATGACTTTGGGAGCATCCTCGTTCACGAACAGCAGCACCGGCGTGATGAAGGGCGGCAGGCGCGAGGCGAGTTCGGCGGCGCGCTCGGGCGTGACGGCGCGGGGGCTTTTCGCGTAGAGCACGAAGCCGATGGCATCGGCCCCGGCCTCGATGGCGGCATCCACGTCGGCCTCGCGCGTGAGGCCGCAGATCTTGATGCGGGTGCGGGGAGCGGCAGTCATGGCGGCCCATCATAAGGAGCGCCGCCGGCCTGCAGCGTGGCCTCGGCCGGCAGACCCCACTTGGCGTCGTACAACGGCCCGAGAAAATACAGCCCGTTGGCCGAGAAGGTGGGCGCCGCCACCTTGCGGCTGCGCGCCTCGAGCACTTCGGTGATCCATTCGGGCCGTTCGTCGCCGCGGCCGATGCGCACGAGGCAGCCCATCAGGTTGCGGATCATGTGGTGCAGGAAGGCATCGGCCTCGAACTCGAAGTGCCAGCGGCAGCGGTCGCCGCTGCCGACTCGCGTGATCTCGATGCGCCGCAGGTCCTTCACCGGTGAGCGGGCCTGGCAGGCCGAGGCGCGGAAGGAGCTGAAGTCGTGCTTGCCCACCAGCAGGGCGGCGGCGGCGCGCATCGCATCGCCGTCGAGCGGATGCATCGACCAGCCGACCCGGCCCGAATCGAGGCTGGGCCGCACGGGCGACTGCGACAGCACGTAGAGGTAGCGCCGCGCCAGCGCACTGGCGCGGCAATGGAATTCGTCCGGCACCGGCTGCGCCCACTGCACCGCGATGTCGTCGGGCAGGAAGCGGTTGGTGCCGCGCATCCAGGAGAAGGGCTCGCGTTCGRCGGTGGTGTCGAAGTGCACCACCTGCATCAGCGCATGCACGCCGGCGTCGGTGCGGCCGGCGCACAGCGTGCCGATGGGCTGCGCCGCGAACTTGGCGAGCGCCGCTTCGAGCTTGTCCTGCACCGTGCGGCCCGAGCGCTGGCTCTGCCAGCCCTCGTACGCCTGGCCGTTGTAGCGGATGCCTAGCGCCAGCCTCACGAATTCAGGAAGAACAGCGGAAAAAGCCGCTCGTCAGCGCAGCTCGGCGAGCAATTGCCTCGCCTGCGACTTGAGGTCGCCGGCACTTTCGGCTTCGACTTCCTCGACCAGCGAACGGGCGCCTTCGACGTCGCCGATCGCCTGCAGCTCGCGCGCCAGCGACAGCTTGACGGCATGGGGGCTCTCGTCGCCATCGTCGTCCTGCGCGGCTTCGGCGGGCCTGGCTGCTGCATCGGTGGTACCGGCCACCTGGCGGGCGGGCAGGCCGGCCAGTGCACTCATGTCGAACTCGATGAAGCCCGAGTCCGCGGGCAGGTTGCCGCGCAGGCCGGCCGGCCGGGTGTTGGCATCGGCTTCGCCGAGCGCGCCGGGGCGGGTGATCGGCGACAGTGCGCCGGGGGCGGTGTCGAAGTCGTTTTCCAGGTCGACCGGTGCCGTGGGCGCATGCGCATGGCCGTTGGACAGCGGTGCGCTGCTGGCGGCCGGCGGCGCATAGGCCGTCTTCGGCAGGCTGGCACTCACCGGGGCCGGTGCGGGCGCCGGTGCCGGCGGCTGGCTCAGGTCCAGATCGAAGTCCAGCGGTGCGACCGAGGGCACGAAGGCCGGCGTGGYCGCGACGGGCGCGGGGGCGGGTGCCGCCACCGGGGCCGGCGCGGGTTTGGCCGCGGCTGTGGCCAGGGCGCCTGCAAAGGCGGCGCTTTCGGCCGGGCTCACGCGGGGCGCGCCCGAGTCGTACAGCGGATTGCCCGGATCGAGATCCTTGCCCATCTCGACCACGCGGTTCCAATCGGCACCGGCGCCGTTGGTCAGCTTGTGCACTTCGGTGGCAAGGCCTTCATAGGCCCGCACGTCGCGGCGCTTGGCATGGATCTCGAGCAGCTTGAGGTGGATGGCCGTGCGGTCCGGATTCACGCGCAGGGCTTCGCGCAGGATTTCCTCGGCCTGCAGGTCGCGGCCGTAGGCCAGGTACACGTCGGCTTCGGCCACGGGATCGACATCGCCCGCATCGAGCTGGCTCGGCGAGTACGACAGCGACGACACGGTGGAATCGCCACGCTGCTTGGTGTCGACCGATTCGCCGCCGCTGGCGCCGAAGAACGAATCCTTCGGAATGCGGCTTTCGAGGAACACGCTCTCGCTCATTTCTTCGCGGCGGCGGCCCAGGACACGGTAAAGCAGGAAGCCGACCAGCAAGGCGATCAGCGCCGCGCCGCCGAGCATCAGCGGGTTGTCCATCAGCTCTTCGAAGAAGCCGCGTTCGGCCGGGGGCGGCGGGGGCGCTGCCTTGACGACCGGCTTGGGTGCCGGTGCGGCGGCCGGGGCGCTTGCCGCCGCTGCGGGAGCGGCCGGCGCAGCCTCGGAAGTTGCAGCAGGCACGGGCTCGGCCGACGGAGCGGCGGGAGCGGCAGCTGCCGGTGCCGCTGGTGCAGGCGCAGCTGCCGGTGCCGCTGGCGCCGAAGCGGCAGTAGGC
>NZ_JBFTPJ010000647.1:0-3475 GCF_056398445.1 Variovorax sp. 01T439_2 | reverse complement strand
GCTTGATGGCGCCGTGCGGCGACAGCAGCGAGCGCAGCACCTTGGCGCGCATGCCCGGCGCCGCCCAGGGCGTGACGTAGCCCGGCGCGACCACCCCCGCATTCGCAAAACTGGATTCTTCGGCGGCGGCGCCGCGGCGCTCGAACACGGAAACTTCATGGCCGTCCGAAACCAGTTCCCAGGCGGTTGTGACGCCGATGATGCCGGCGCCCACGATCGCGATTTTCATTGAATTTTTGAGTAAGAAGAGATGGCCGCCGCCCGTCGATCGGTGCGCGAGGCTATTGTTTTTGCAGCGCTTTTTCTGCTTGCAGGGCGACCGCCAGGACGGCGTCGTCATGCAGCGCGGCATGCCACAGCATCAGGCCCACCGGCAGTTCGCCGGCGGCATGGCAGGGCAGCGAGATGGCGCAGCCGTCGAGCATGTTGACGATCGACGGGTTGCGCAGCAAGAGCGCATTGATGCGGAAGAATTCGTCGTCGCGCTCGGCGCCCGGCGCAACGCTCGCAATGGCGGGCGCGGTGATCGGCACGGTGGGCGACAGAACCGCATCGAAGGGCGACAGCGCCGCCTCGACGCGGGTGATCCAGTCATGGCGGGCATGCACGAGATCGATGTATTCGTGCGCCTTCATGGTGGCACCCTTGAGGATGCGCTGCACCACGCGAGGATCGTAGCCGGCGCCGCTGCGCTCGAGCAGCAGCCGGTGCCAGGCGTAGGACTCGGCCGCCGAGAAACCGCCCGTGGCGTTGATGGCCTGCAACTGCGCGAGCTCCGGCAGCTCGATTTCCTCGATCCGGGCACCACCATCGCGCAGTGTTTGCATCGCATCTTCGAAGGCGCGGGCCACCGCGGGCTCGATGCCGTCCAGGAACACGTTCTTCACGACGGCAAGCCGGTATGCCCCCAGCGAGGCCGCACCGGCGGTCACGCGGCGTGCCGCGAGGACTTCATGCGCGGTGATGGCATCCCGCACCGAGCGCGTCATGGCGCAGACGGTGTCGAGCGTGGTCGACAGCGGCAGCGCGCCCTGGGTCGGCACCAGCCGGGCGGTGCTCTTGAAGCCCACGATGCCGTTCAGCGCGGCCGGAATGCGGATCGAGCCGCCGGTGTCGGAGCCCAGGCCGATGAAGGCCGCCCCGGTGGCGACCGACACGGCGGCCCCGGAGGACGAACCGCCCGGGATGCGCGGCGTGGCCGCATCGCTCGCGTTGGCCGGCGTGCCGTGGTGCGGGTTGACGCCCACGCCGGAAAAGGCGAATTCCGTCATGTTGGTGCGGCCCGTCAGCACGCCGCCCGCGGCGCGCAGTCGCGCCACAGCCACGGCATCGGCCTTGGCGGCCGGCGCATGCGAAAGCACCACGGAACCCGCCGGGGTCGGCTGCCCTTCGATGTCGAACAGGTCCTTGGCGGTGAAGGCGAGCCCGGCGAGCCGGCTTTGCGGCGCCGAACCGGCGACCTGCTGGCGGGCTTCGTCGAACAGCGTGCGGGTGAACACGTGGCGGCAGGCCGGGGACTGGGCAATGCCGATGGCGCGCTCCATTTCGGTGCATGCATCGGTGCCACCTGCCAGAAGATTCAGACGGGTGGCGTGGAGGTCGTTCATGGGTGGGCTGCGAGGGCGCGGACGGCTCGGTTCCGGGGTGGGCAAGGAGAAAGGGCGAGAGAGGGCCGTGCTATACTCTTTGGGTTTCGCTGAACATGTGACGGCTTTCGTCGCACCCAGCCAAACACATCCGCAAACCGGCCCAATCAAGGTGTTGTGATTCCATTCGAAGGAAGCGCAAAACGGGCTGGATTTTAGACCCAACCTTTGGAGTAATTTTCAATGTCTACCACCATGCGCGAAATGCTGGAAGCCGGTGTCCACTTCGGTCACCAAACCCGCTTCTGGAACCCCAAGATGGCCCCATTCATCTTCGGCCATCGCAACAAGATTCACATCATCAACCTGGAAAAGTCGCTCCCGATGTTCCAGGACGCGATGAAGTACGCCAAGCAGCTCACCGCCAACCGCGGCACGATCCTGATGGTTGGCACGAAGCGCCAGGCCCGTGAAATCGTGGCTGCCGAAGCCCGCCGCGCCGGCGTGCCTTTCGTCGACACCCGCTGGCTCGGCGGCATGCTGACCAACTTCAAGACGGTCAAGACCTCGATCAAGCGCCTGAAGGACATGAAGGCCCAGCAGGAAGCCGGCCTCGACAGCCTGAGCAAGAAAGAGCAGCTCACTTTCACCCGTGAGATCGAGAAGCTCGAGAAGGACATCGGCGGCATCCAGGACATGACCGCGCTGCCCGACGCCATCTTCGTGATCGACGTGGGCTTCCACAAGATCGCCGTGGCCGAAGCCAAGAAGCTGGGCATCCCGCTGATCGGCGTGGTCGACTCCAACCACTCGCCCGAAGGCATCGACTACGTGATCCCGGGCAACGACGACTCGTCGAAGGCCGTCACGCTCTACGCCCGCGGCATCGCCGACGCGATCATCGAAGGCCGCAACAGCGCCACCGGCGACGTGGTCAAGGCCATTGCCGAAGGCAGCGATGAATTCGTCGAAGTCGAAGAGGGCGCCTCGGCCTGATCGAGTGCTCTCACGCGCCTGAAGAAGGGGCTTGGTGCCCCTTTTTTTTAATCTGATTTTTTGGACACGGAGATAGAACAATGGCTGCAATCACCGCAAGCATGGTCGGCGAACTGCGCGCAAAGACCGACGCGCCGATGATGGAATGCAAGAAGGCCCTGACCGAGGCCGACGGCAACATGGAAAAGGCCGAAGAGCTGCTGCGCATCAAGCTCGGCAACAAGGCTGGCAAGGCATCGGGCCGCATCACCGCCGAAGGCGTGGTCACGGCGTTCGTCGACGGCGCTGCCGGCGGCATGATCGAGATCAATTGCGAAACCGACTTCGTCACCAAGAACGACAGCTTCCTGGCCATGGCCAACGCTGCCGCGATGCTGGTCGCCAAGCACAACCCCGCGGACATCGCCGCGCTCGGCGCGCTGCCCTATGAGCAGGACGGCTTCGGCCCCACGCTCGAGGACGTGCGCAAGGGCCTGATCGGCAAGATCGGCGAGAACATGAGCTTCCGCCGCTTCAAGCACTTTGCCGGCAACGGCAAGCTGGCTTCGTACCTGCACGGCACGCGCATCGGCGTGATGGTCGAGTTCGAAGGCGACGACACCTCGGCCAAGGATGTGGCGATGCACATCGCCGCCATGAAGCCGGTCGCCATCCAGGCATCGGACGTGCCCGCCGACCTGATCGAAAAAGAGCGCGCAGTGGCCGCCGGCAAGGCCGAGGAAGACCGCAAGACGGCCGAAGCCGAAGGCAAGAAGCCGCAGCCTGCCGAGATCGTTGCCAAGCGCATCGAAGGCGGCGTGCAGAAGTACCTCAAGGAAGTCTCGCTGCACAACCAGCCGTTCGTGAAGAACGACAAGCAGACTGTCGAGCAGATGCTCAAGGCCGCCAATACC
>NZ_JBFTPJ010000646.1:0-3999 GCF_056398445.1 Variovorax sp. 01T439_2 | reverse complement strand
TGCAGGTATGCCCGGTGCTGCCCAAGCAGGTCAGCGACATGCTGATGCCGTTGCGCGCATTGATCGGCTCGCTGGACGCCCGCGAGACCTGCCCGCAGATCGAACTCGCCTGCGGCGATGCGCCCGGCACCACCTCGCTCGGCACGATCGCCTTGGTGCTGAGGCACCTGGAGCCGCTCTCCAATGCGGACATCGGCCGTCTGAAGGCCTTTGCGGCGCAGAACGCCGGCGTCCAGTGGTGGCTGCAGGCCAAGGGGCCGGACACCGTGAAGCTGCTCGAAGAAGGCGGCATGCCGCTGTCCTACGAGCTGCCCCAGTTCGGTGTGACGATGCCGTTCAAGCCCACCGATTTCACGCAGGTCAATCCCCACATCAACCGCGCCCTCGTAGGAAAGGCGCTGCGCCTGCTCGACGTGCAGCCGCACGAACGCGTGATCGACTGGTTCTGCGGCCTGGGCAACTTCACCCTGCCGCTGGCCAGCCGTGCGTGCGAGGTCCTGGGCATCGAGGGCAGCGACACCGGCCGATGGCAGCGCCGACAAGTGGCTGGTCGACCCGCCGCGCGAAGGCGCCTTCGCGCTGGCCAAGGCCATGGCCGACCTGCACCTGCAGCCCGAGCTTCGAACCGATGGCTGGACACCGCCCAAGCGCATCGTCTACGTGAGCTGCAACCCGTCCACCCTGGCGCGAGACGCCGGCCTGCTGGTGCACCAGGCCGGCTATCGCTGCACGTTCGCGGGGGTGATCAACATGTTCCCGCACACGGCGCACGTCGAGTCGATTGCGGTGTTCGACCTGGCATGAAAAAAGGGCCCCTCGGGGCCCTTCTTCATTGGCGCACACGGCGCCTTGTTCGCTGTTCGCTCAGTCGCGTTCGCCGCCGGCGATGCCCAGCAGGGCCAGCAGGCTCTGGAACACGTTGAACAGGTCAAGGTAGAGCGCGAGCGTGGCGCTGATGTAGTTGGTTTCGCCGCCATCCATGATCTGCTTCAGGTCATAGAGCATGAAGGCCGAGAAGATGCCGATGGCCGCCACCGAGATGGCCATCATGCCGGCGCTCGAGCCGACGAAGACGTTGATGATGGCACCCACCATCAGCACCATGGCGCCGACGAAGAGCCACTTGCCCATGCCGGACAGGTCGCGCTTGATCACCGTGGCCAGCGATGCCATCACGAAGAAAACGCCGGCGGTGCCGCCGAACGCCGTCATGATGAGCTCGGAACCGTTCTTGAAACCCAGCACCATCGCGATCAGCCGCGACAGCATCAGGCCCATGAAGAAGGTGAAGCCCAGCAGCACCGGCACGCCGGCGGCCGAGTTCTTGGTTTTCTCGATGGCGAACATGAAGCCGAAGGCGCCGCCGAGGAAAACCATGAGGCCCAGGCCGCCCGTGAGCGAGCTTGTGATGCCGGTGGCAACGCCGATCCAGGCGCCCAGCACGGTGGGCAGCATGCTCAGCGCCAGCAGCCAGTAGGTATTGCGCAGGACGCGTTGGCGCTCAGCCTGCGGCAGCGCCTGGCCGTAGCCGGCGGAAGTGTCGAGGGTGGTAACGCGGTCGTTCATGGCCGTAGCTCCTTTGGTTGCTGCAATCACGCAGTTGGGCGCATTCTAGGGGGCTGCAAGAGGGGGGCGGCACAAAGACCGTATGGACGATGGTCCTAAGCGCAAGGGTGCCCAGGGCACTGTTGGCCGTTATGCTGTCGGGTTTTACGCAACCTGATTCTCACCATGAAGACCAAGTCCTTCCTCGAACTCGCCGATGTCAAGGCCATTGCCGCCGCTGCCGAAGCCGAGGCCCTCAAGAACAACTGGGCCGTGACCATCGCCATCTCCGACGATGCCGGCAACCTGCTGTGGCTCCAGCGCCTGGATGGCGCCGCGGCACTGTCGTCCCACATCGCGCCCGCCAAGGCGCACACCGCAGCCATGGGCCGCCGCGAGAGCAAGGTCTACGAAGACATCATCAACGGCGGCCGCAGCGCGTTCCTCACGGCGCCCGCGGTTCAGGGCCTGCTCGAGGGCGGCGTGCCCATCGTGAAGGACGGCCAGGTGATCGGCGCCGTCGGCGTGAGCGGCGTGAAGTCGAACGAGGACGCCCAGATTGCCAAGGCAGGCATTGCAGCCCTCGGTCTTTGAGCTTTCGAAAGCGCCAAAGCAAAACGCCGACTTCGAGTCGGCGTTTTTGTTGGATATCCAGCGTGAAAAAAAGCTTGGCTAGTCGGCGAACCGTTGGCTAGCAAAAAACGACCCTCGGAGATGAATCTCCTCAAGTCGCCCCACGATGAAACTTGCGCGAAGGGCGGGCTGAGGTCTTACTTGGTAAGAATCAGCTTGCCGAGTTTGGTGGCCTGTAGCCTGTAGAGGGAACCGTTGTGCATGATGCCCACGGTCTTGCTTCCTTTCAGAAGCTCCGTGCTTTCGACCATGGGGGCCGGGCGCGGTGCCTGGATGGACGCATGTCCGCCACCCGATTGGTCGAGCGAAGGATGGCTCAGAACAGAAAAGGCGTTCGGTTTGGCTTGCATCTGAAATTCCCTTATCGAAGCGATGAGTGAATGATAATGATTCGCAATAAAAAGTCAATCGCCGCGATCAACTTTTTTTAAAGCCGGTCAGTGACTTATTTCGCGTCGGGCTCGGTAACGAAGCCGATCTTGCGCACGCCGGCTTCCCGCGCCTTGGACATCGCCTTGGCCACGCGCTCGTAGCGCACTTCCTTGTCGCCGCGGATGTGCAGCTCGGGCTGTGGATCCTTGGCGGCCTCGGCGGCGAGGCGGGCGGGCAGTTCGGCGTCGTCGATCTTCTGCTCGTTCCAGTAGTAGCTGCCGTCGGCCGTGATGCTGAACAGGATGTTCTGCGGCTTGGGCTGCTCGGGTTCGCTGGTGGCGCGGGGYAGGTCGATGTTGACTGCGTGCTTCATCACCGGCACCGTGATGATGAAGATRATCAGCAGCACCAGCATGACGTCGACCAGCGGCGTCATGTTGATCTCGTTCATCACCTCATCGGGCTCGTCCTGGGTTCCGAAAGCCATGATCTCAGCCCTTCTTGAGCGGAACCACGATGGCGTCGCCGCCGCCGCTTTGCACGCGCGCACCCGTCACGAAGTAGGCGTGCAGGTCATGGGCGAAGCTGTTGAGCTTGGTGAGAACAAACTTGTTGCCGCGCACCAGCGCGTTGTAGCCCAGCACCGCCGGAATGGCCACCGCAAGGCCCAGCGCCGTCATGATCAGTGCTTCGCCGATTGGGCCCGCCACCTTGTCGATGGTGGCCTGGCCGGCCGTACTGATGCTCATGAGCGCGTGGTAGATGCCCCAGACGGTGCCGAACAGGCCGATGAACGGTGCCGTCGAACCGACCGACGCCAGGATGGCGAGGCCCGTCTGAAGGCGCGCGGTGAACGCATCGATGCCGTTGCGCAGCGCGCGCGTGATCCAGTCGCTGACATCCAGTGCATCGTGAAGGTGGGCCTTGGTGTTGCGATGGTGCGCGGCCGCTTCGCGGCCTTCGAGTGCCAGGGCGCGGAACGGGTTGCTGTCGTCCTTGCCGAGCTTGTTGAGCGCGGTGGCGAAGTCTTCGCTATGCCAGAAGTCCTGCGAATGCTTGGCAAGGCGCTTGTATTTGATGACGTCGAGCGCCTTGATGATGATCACGATCCACGATGCAAGCGACATGCCGATCAACAGCAGCGCGACGGCCTTGGTGACGAAATCGCCCTGGTTCCAGACGTTCATCAAGCCGAATTGGGAATCCATACGAAGTTGCTCCAGAGAAAGATTAGTTCAGTTTGAATGAGAAGGGAGCCCGCAGCAGGTAGGTGGTCTGTGCGTTGCCTCCCGTTTGCCTGAAGGGCGTGACCTGGGCGGTGCGGGCGGCGCTGAGCGCCGCTTCGTCGAGCCGCTCGAATCCGCTGGACTTGAAGAGCTCGACGCGCTTGGCGAAGCCTTCGCTGTCGAAATAGATCGAGACCACAGTGGTGCCCGACTCGCCCAGGCG
>NZ_JBFTPJ010000645.1:0-3479 GCF_056398445.1 Variovorax sp. 01T439_2 | reverse complement strand
GTCATGCCGTCCACGATCTTCGCGTAGTAGTGCTCCAGGCCGCCCTTG
This sequence comes from Variovorax sp. 01T439_2, assembly GCF_056398445.1. NCBI lineage: Bacteria > Pseudomonadati > Pseudomonadota > Betaproteobacteria > Burkholderiales > Comamonadaceae > Variovorax > Variovorax sp. 01T439_2. The sequence goes on along the minus strand of NZ_JBFTPJ010000645.1, from coordinate 3,431 downwards.
CGCTTCCACGCCGCCATCGACCGCCGCAGGCCGTCCGCCTCGCCCGGCGTGAAACCGGCGGCCAAGATGGAGATCTGCATCACCTGCTCCTGGAACACCGGCACCCCCAGGGTCCGGCCGAGCGCTTCCTTCAGCGCCTCGCTCGGATAGACCACCGGCTCCCGGCCCTGGCGCCGATTCAGGTACGGGTGCACCATGCCGCCCTGGATCGGCCCCGGCCGCACGATCGCGACCTCGATCACCAGGTCGTAGAAGCAGCGCGGCTTCAGCCGCGGCAGCATGCTCATCTGCGCGCGGCTCTCGATCTGGAACACGCCGATGGTGTCGGCCTTGCAGATCATGTCGTAGGTGGTGCCGTCCTCGGCCGGGATGTCCTGTATGCCGAACACGCAGCCCTTGCGCAGCCCGATGAAATCCAGCGCCTTGCGGATCGCGGTCAGCATGCCGAGCGCGAGGCAGTCCACCTTCAGCAGTCCGAGCGCGTCGAGGTCGTCCTTGTCCCACTCGATCACGGTGCGGTCGGGCATCGAGGCGTTCTCGATCGGCACCATGCGGCACAGCGGCCCCTTCGTGAGCACGAAACCGCCCGTGTGCTGGCTCAGGTGCCGCGGAAAACCGATCAGCTGCTCCGTGAGGTGCAGCAGCTGCTGCACCTGCAGTGAATCCGCTGACAGGCCGAGCTCCTGCAGCCGCTCAGGCCGCACCCCCCCCCCGTCCCACCACTGGTGCCCCTTGGCGAGGGCGTCCACCGTCTCCAGCGACATCCCCAGCGCCTTGCCCACGTCCCGGATCGCGCTCTTCGGCCGGTAGCTGATCACGACCCCTGTGATGGCGGCGCGGTCGCGCCCGTACTTGGCATAGAGGTACTGCAGCACCTCCTCGCGCCGCTCGTGCTCGAAGTCGATGTCGATGTCCGGCGGCTCGTTGCGCTCCTTGGAGATGAAGCGCTCGAACAAGACGCTCATGCGGCCCGGGTCGACCTCGGTGACGCCCGTGCAGTAGCAGACCACGCTGTTCGCGGCGCTGCCGCGCCCCTGGCAGAGGATGTGGCGGGACCGCGCGAACATCACGATGTCGGCCACGGTGAGGAAGTAGTGCTCGTACTTCAGCTCGGCAATCAGCGCGAGCTCGTGCTCGATCTGCGCCTGGACCTTGGCGGGGATGCCATCGGGCCAGCGCCGGCCGGCGCCTTCGTAGGTGAGGCGGCGCAGATACCCGGCGGGCGTCTCGCCTGCGGGCACGACTTCGTCGGGGTACTGGTAACGCAGCTCGTCGAGACTGAAGCTGCAGCGCGCGGCCACCCTGAGCGTCTCCGCGAGCAGCTCGGGCGCATAGGTCTGCGCGAGCCGCAGCCGGGTGCGCAGGTGCCGCTCCGCGTTGGGCTGCAGTTCGAGGCCGCAGTCGGTCAGCGGCTTGCCCAGGCGTGTCGCGGTCATCACGTCCTGCAGCGGCTTGCGCGAGCGGACATGGAAATGCACGTCGCCCGCGGCCACCAGCGGAATCTCCGTCGCCGCGCTGACCTCGCCCAGGCGGTGCAGCCACATCTCGTCATCGAGCAGGCGCAGCTTCTCCACGGCGAACCAGCAGCGCCCGAGGAACTCACGCAGCAGCCAGGCGCCGAGCCAGCCCAGCTGCGCTGGCGTGGCCATGCGCCTGGGCGAGGCCAGCACCACGCAACCGGCGAGTTCGGCGCCATGGATCTGCGCGAGCGGCAGCTTGTAGGTGCCCTTCTCGGAGCTGCGCCGCAGCTTGGTGATGAACGCCGAGAGGTTGCCGTACCCAGCCAGATCGCAGGCCAGCACCGTAAGCGTGAAGGGCGCGGGCTCCGGGTCGAGCTCTGCATCGGGCTCGACGAGGAACTGGCTGCCGATCAGCAGCTTGAGGCCATGGTCCTTCGCCGCCACATGCGCGCGCACCACACCGGCCAGGCTGCACTCGTCGGTGAGGGCCAGCGCGGTGTAGCCCAGCTGCTTCGCGCGCTCGACAAGCTCCTCCGGCTGGCTCGCGCCGCGCAGGAAGCTGAAATTGCTCACGCACCGCAGCTCGGCGTAGTCGGGCAGTTCCATGGGAGGTCTCTCAGGCGAAGGTGCCGTGCAGGAACCAGGCCGTCTCGTCCTGCGCCAGGCGCATCTGGAAGATCCACAGCACGCCGGCATGCTCGCTCACGGCCACCCAGTAGTCGCGGCTCGCCTGCCGCGTGGTCTCTTGCGGACCGTCGCCTTCTTCACATTCCTGCGTTGTGCGGTCCCACCATCCCCCCTCGACGCGATGGGGACCCGCCAGCAGCTGCAGCGCGCCCTGGTAGATCGGCCGGTTGGCCTGGGTCGCGAGGCGCAAGGGCTTGGGCAGGATGAAGGTCGGCTGCGGCACGTCGACCGTTCGGGACCGCACCCGTGGCGCCGGCTCGGGCGCCGGACGCCAGCGGCACATCCACTCCAGGCGGTGGTCTTCAAGGACGACCGGGCGCAGCACGCGGTCGGGGCCGAGCCGCGCCGCGATGCGCTCCAGCACCAGCGCCAGGCTCTCGCCCGACTGCCGGGCCTCGGGCAGCATCGAGAGGCTCTTCTCCTCGAGCGACTGCACCTCGGTCGCGAGCAGCTCCAGGTCGCCCACCGGCGCCAGCAGCTCGACCTTGCCCAGGTGCTCGGCCAGCAGCCGCATCAGGTGTTCGGTGTCGCGCGTGGCCTGCGCGGTGCGGACGGTGAGTTCGCCGCCGTCGCCGGCGCTTTTGGCGCGCATCGCGTCATGGCACCAGCGCAAGGTGAACGCGGTCACGCCGGATCGCCGCGCCATGAGCCAGCCGGCCATCTGCAGCATCAGGCGGCGCGCCCCGAACAGCATGGCGGGCGCGTGCTCGACCCGCGCCATCAGCTCGAGCCTRACGCGGAAGGTCTCCGGCAGCTGTGCCCAGGGATAGGTCTCCGGCCGCAGCCCGTAGGCCTGGTCGAGGGTGGCGAGCAGCTGGGCGTCGAAGCGCCGGCTCAGGCCGCCGCGCGGCAGGGCCCGCACCTGGCCCAGGGTCCGGCAGCCGAGCCGGGCGAGCGTCGCCTGGTGGGCTGCAACGGATGTGAGGGTTTCGAGCGGCAGCGCGTCAAGGAGCTGGGCGAGCGGCTTGGCAAAGCCGTTCGACAGCCCGGCCCGGGCCACCGCGAGCGCGGCCAGGCTGGTCGGCGCCCAGCTCAGCTGCCGCACGCCGAGGTCGGGGCATTCCTCGCGCACGCGCTCGACCAGGCGGCGCTTGCCGCCGAACAGGCGCACGCTCTGTTCGACTTCCATCACGACCGCCGGGCACGACAGAAGCGCTTCGAGGACCGCGACGCGGGGTGTGAACTGCAGGCACCACGTCGCCAGGCCATCGAGCGCCTCAGTGCGCGGCTGCGGGTCGGCCGGCAGGCTGTCGGGAAGAAGGGCTGCCCACAGCATGGGAAAGC
>NZ_JBFTPJ010000644.1:0-3481 GCF_056398445.1 Variovorax sp. 01T439_2 | reverse complement strand
GTTCTATGCCGACCACGCCACGCAGGCGGCCTACTTCCGCAATGTGGCGCAGCAAGGCGACGACAAGGACCGGCGCTACCTGATCGAGCAGGTGACCGAATTCCTGCTGAAAGGCGCGGGCGTCAGGTAGGGCGGTGCTGCGGCAGGTACATGGTGGCTTCCACTTCCACCAGCACCTCGTCGCCCGGCAGGAAGCGCGCCACCTCGACCACCGTGCTGACCGGCGGCTCGCCCGGATAGAACAGGCCGCGCACGCGGTTGTAGAAGGCGTAGTGCGGCAGCTGGCGGAAGTACTGCACCAGCTTCACCACGTCTTCCATGGTGCCGCCATGCTCGGCCGCGATCTGGCGGATGCGCTCGAGCACGAACCAGCTCTGCGCCACGATGGGCGCCTCGAAGATGTCGACCGACATCTGGCCCGTGGCATAGCCCAGGCCCTGCAGGGCCGTGCGGCCTTCCTCGGGCAGGGCCTCGTAGCCGGCCACGGCGCGGCGCGTGGCCGGATCGACCGCGACCACGCCGCTCATGAAGACGAAATCGCCCACGCGCTTGGCGGCGGCGTAGTTGGCCATTGGCTTGCCCATGCTCATCGTGTCTGCTCCAGAATTTCTTGACCGCCACGGATCACGGTGCGCCGGCGCCCGCGCGGGCCGACCAGCTCATGCTCGCCGGTGGCCGCGAGCAGCACCAGGTCCGCGGGGCAGCCCGGCGCAATGCGGCCGTCCCATGCCAGGCCGAGCGCCTTCGCGGGGCTGACGGTGATCGCGTCGAGCCATTCGTCCGCGGGCGCGAGGTGCGCCATCTGCACACCGAGGCCGAAGGTTTCGAGAAGGTCGTAGCTGCCATAGGGATAGAAGGCGTCCTGCACGTTGTCCGTAGCCAGGCTCGCACGCAAGCCCCGTGCCGCCGCCTCGCGGATGCGCGTGATGCCGCGCGGCACGGGCGTGCGGTCCCAGGCGCCCTGAAGGTAGAGGTTGGTGGTCGGCAGCGCGACGATGTGGATGCCGGCGCCCGCGCACAGCGCCAGCGTCTCGTTGGCAACGGCATCGTCCTGCATCGCCAGCGAGCAGCAGTGGCCGCAGACCACACCGCGCCGGAAGTCGCGCGCGCGCATCAGCTGCGCAATGCTGCGCAGGCCGCTCGCGTCGGCGTCGAGACCCTCGTCGACATGGAAGTCGAGGCCCAGGCCGTGGTCCTGCGCGAGGTCGAACACGCGGCCCAGCTTGTGCACCAGGCCTTCGTTGCGATACACGAAGGCGCCCAGCACGCCGCCCGCGCGCTTCACCTCGCGCGCAATGCGCTCGCCGGCCGCGAGGTCCGCGAACAGGTCGAGCGGCGTGAGAGAGACGAACTGCAGCTCGATGCGGCCGCGCCACTCTTCGCGCAGCGCCTCGAACACCGCCAGCGCGGCGGGCGGCTCGCCCTCCACCCAGTCGATGTGGGTGCGCAGCGCGCGCGTGCCCGACTGCCAGGCCTCGTGCAGCGCGCGCTCCATGCGCGGGCGCAGCGTTTGGYCGCTCCAGCCCGCGCGGTGCTTCGCCATGCGGTCGATGGCCGCGAACAGGTTGCCCTCGGCCGCGCCGACTTCCTGCACGGTGTAGTTCTTGTCGATGTGCGCATGCGCCTCGACGAGCGCGCTCAGCAAGGTGCCGCGCGCCTGCGACTGCGATGCGCTCGGCGCGACGGCCTGCACCCTGTCGCCGGCCAGCGTGACGTCGAAGACCTGGGCATCGCCCGCGGCAAAGCCGCGCAGCCGCGACGGAATGCGCAGCGACTCGAGTTTCATGCGCGCTGTTGCAGCGCTCGCAGCCAGCCGAGCCCCGCCGAGGTGCCGCCGGGTTCCGAGCCGCGCCGGGGCCGGTACTCGCAGCCGACCCAGCCCTGCCAGCCGGACTGCGCCGACACCTCGTCGATCAGGTCGAACAGGTAGGGGTAGTTCTGCTCGCCGATGTCGGGCTCGTGGCGCTCGGGCACGCCGGCAATCTGGATGTGGCCCACGCGCCCGGTGGGCAGGTACTTGCGGATCTTCATGGCCACGTCACCCTCGACGATCTGGCAGTGGTACAGGTCCATCTGCACCTTGAGGTTGGTCGCGCCCACCATGTCGACGATCTCGTGCGCATGGTCCTGCCGGTTGAGGAAGAAGCGCGGGATGTCGCGCGTGTTGATGGGCTCGATCAGCACGTCGCGCCCGGCCTTGGCCGCCTCGGCCGCGGCCCAGCGCAGGTTGTCGACGTACACGGGCTGCACGGCCTCGCGCTCCAGGCCTTCGGGCACCAGGCCCGCCATGACGTGGATGCGCGGGCAGCCGAGCGCCACGGCGTAGTCGATGGCGCTGGCCATGCCTTCGCGGAATTCGGCGTCGCGGCCCGGCAGGCAGGCCAGGCCGCGCTCGCCGCGGTCCCAGTCGCCCGGAGGGGCGTTGAAGAGCACCTGCTGCAGGCCGTTGTGCTGGAGCCGCGCGGCGAGCTCTTCCTTTGCGAAGGCATAGGGAAAAAGATATTCGACGGCCTTGAAGCCGTCTTTCGCGGCGGCTTCGAAGCGGTCGAGGAAGTTGAGCTCCGGATAGAGCATCGAGAGGTTGGCGGCGAATTGGGGCATGGCGTGTTTTTACTACTACTGGCGGCTACCAGCGCGCACCGAAGATGCGGCGCAGTTCATCGATCTGTTCATTGCCGAGCGGCTCGGGCCTGGCGGGGCCGGCAAGCAGCTGGAGCTTGGCGGTTTCCTCGAGTTCCTCGAGCACGGCCATGGCAGCGGCCGGGCTCTCGTGCCACACGTTGGGGCCGAGGCGTTCGAGCATCACGGCGCGAATCGGCGTGCCGGCCGCGCCATGGCGCTCGATGGCCTGCGCCACGAGTTCGGCCGCCTCGGGCGCGCCGGGGCGGTGGTACGGAATGAGCGGCACGTGGCCGACCTTCATGACGAAGTACGGCGTGAGCGCGGGCAGCAGCTCGTCGCCCGGCGTGTTCGCCAGCGTGAGCGCAACGCAGTGCGTGCTGTGCGTGTGGATCACGCAGGCCGTGCCTGCATCGAACTTGCGGGCGGCGGCGTAGATGCGCGTGTGCAGCGCGATGGTCTTACTGGCGCGGTCGCCGCCGGTCTGCTGGCCTTGCGCGTCGAGTTTGGCAAGACGCGCGGGGTCGAGAAAACCCAGGCAGGCATCGGTCGGCGTGATCAGAAAACCATCGTCCAGCCGCACGCTGATGTTGCCCGCGGTGGCATGCACGTAGCCGCGTTCGAACAGGCTGCGGCCGACTCGGCAGATTTCTTCTCGGGCTTGGGTTTCTTTCATGTCTTTTTTAACTGCGCGAGTTTGGCTGTGTTCGGGCGGTCTTGTTCAGGGTGCTGTTGTCCAGGGCGTGTGCACAGATCACCGGGTACTCCCCTCCGCGAATGTCCCCCGGCCTGCGGCCTCCTCCTTGATTTCGCTGCGGGGAGCACCCGATGCTCTGTGCACCTGGGCACGCTCGTGGTGTAC
>NZ_JBFTPJ010000643.1:0-3481 GCF_056398445.1 Variovorax sp. 01T439_2 | reverse complement strand
ACTGACCGATCACCGAACTTCCTCCCCGGCAAAATGAAGAGGGAGGCTCGTGCATTATGGGTGAAATACGTGAAATGCAAGCAGTAATTTGCTGCATCCTGTAGGGCCTCGAAAAATTTACAGAAAGCTAGCGCATGCTTACAAACCCGGCCGGTGGCTGCGGCGCAGCAGGTAGAATCCGACCCGTCATTGGGGAGTAGCCGCCTTCCATCGCGAGAAGGGCCCGCGTCAACAGACTTGTCCTGCCCCACAGGACATGGCGCGTGCAGTGAACACACCTGGCGAGACCTTTGACCGTGCAACTTCGGGAATACGGCCGAAGGTGTTGCACGGTCAATTGCGTCCTTCGGCCCAAGGAACCCTCTCTTTCATGGAAGCTTTTCTCGTTGCAACCGGCGTGGTTGCGCTCGCCGAAATGGGCGACAAGACCCAACTGCTGGCTCTTCTGCTCGCGGCGCGTTTCCGGAAACCCTGGCCGATCGTGCTCGGGATCTTCGCCGCCACCATCGTCAACCACGCGCTGGCCGGCGCGGTCGGCAACTGGATCACCCACTGGCTCGGGCCCGACGTGCTGCGCTGGATCCTGGGGGGCTCGTTCATCGCCATGGCGGCGTGGATGCTGATTCCCGACAAGCTCGACGAAGACGACGCGCCCGCGGCCAGCCACTACGGGGTCTTCGGCACCACGCTGGTCGCGTTCTTCCTGGCCGAAATGGGCGAYAAGACCCAGATCGCGACCGTCATGCTGGCCGCCCGCTTCACGCAGGACTACGTCTGGGTGGTCGCCGGCACGACGCTCGGCATGATGCTGGCCAACGCACCGGTGGTGTGGCTCGGCGAGAAGATCGTACGGCGCGTGCCCATCAAGCTGGTGCACGGCGTCTCGGCCGCGATCTTCCTCGTGCTCGGCATCGTGATGATCGTCGGCTGGTAGCGCGGCGGGGCGATATACTGCCGGCTGCGCCGATTTGCTTCAGCTTGCGGGCGCTTAATAAATTCAGCTAAAGACAGTCCAGTTGGCGAACAAGCAACCCGGCTCGTTTTTGGCGAGGCCGGGTTTTTTCATTGATGTCGTCACCTCCCTTGGTCGTCACTGCGCAGTCGATGCAGTTCGAAGGCCCGCTGGCCCTGCGCAGCGGCGCGTCGCTCGGCAGCTACACGCTCGCCTACGAAACCTACGGCACCCTGAACGCCGGGCGCAGCAACGCGGTGCTGGTGTGCCATGCGCTCAATGCCTCGCACCATGTGGCCGGCACCTACGAAGGCCAGGCGCGGTCCGAAGGCTGGTGGGACAACATGGTGGGCCCGGGCAAGCCGGTCGACACCGACCGCTTCTTCGTGATCGGCGTGAACAACCTCGGCTCCTGCTTCGGCTCCACCGGCCCGATGCACGTCGATCCCGCCACCGGCCGCGTCTACGGCGCGGACTTTCCGGTGGTCACGGTCGAAGACTGGGTCGATGCGCAGGCGGCGCTGCTCGACGCGCTCGGCATCCGCACGCTCGCGGCCGTGATGGGCGGCAGCCTGGGCGGCATGCAGGCGCTGTCGTGGACGCTGCAGTACCCCGACCGCGTGCGGCATGCCGTGGTGGTGGCCAGCGCGCCCAACCTCACGGCCGAGAACATCGCCTTCAACGAAGTGGCGCGCCGCGCCATCGTCACCGACCCCGACTTCCACGGCGGCCATTTCTACGAGCACGGCGTGATCCCCAAGCGGGGCCTGCGCATCGCGCGGATGATCGGCCACATCACCTACCTGAGCGACGACGTCATGAACGCGAAGTTCGGCCGCATCCTGCGCAGCGCGGTCGAAGGCGAGGCGGCGGGGCTCGACTACCGCTATTCCACGCAGGACGTCGAGTTCCAGATCGAGAGCTACCTGCGCTACCAGGGCGACAAGTTCAGCGAATACTTCGATGCCAACACCTACCTGCTGATCACGCGGGCGCTCGACTACTTCGACCCCGCGCGTTCGCATGGCGGCAACCTCAGCGCGGCATTCGCCGGCGCCACGGCCAAGTTCCTGCTCGTGAGCTTCAAGACCGACTGGCGCTTCTCGCCCGCGCGCAGCCGCGAACTGGTGAAGGCGCTGCTGGACAACCGCCGCAACGTGAGCTACGCCGAGATCGACGCGCCGCACGGGCACGACGCCTTCCTGCTCGACGACGTGCGCTACATGGGCGTGGTGCGCTCCTACTTCGAGCGCGTGGCGCACGAGATCCAGGCCGAAGGGAGCGCGTCGTGAGCGACATCCAGACCCAGCGGCTCATTGCCAACCTCGTGCCCGAGGGCGCGCGCGTGCTCGACCTCGGCTGCGGCGACGGCGCCCTGCTCGACCTGCTGCAGCGCGAGCGCGGCTGCACCGGCTACGGCGTGGAAATTGCCGACGGCAACGTGCTGCAGTGCATCCGCCGCGGCGTCGACGTGATCCAGCTGAACCTCGACGAAGGCCTGGCGATGTTCGACGACGCCTCGTTCGACGTGGTGCTGCAGATCGACACGCTGCAGCATCTGCGAAACGCCGAGATCATGCTGCGCGAAACCGCGCGCGTGGGCCGCATCGGCATCGTGGCCTTTCCCAACTTTGCGCACTGGCCCAACCGCATCAGCATTGCGCGCGGCCGCATGCCGGTGACGCGCCGCCTGCCCTACCAGTGGTACGACACGCCCAACATCCGGGTCGGCACCTTCAAGGACTTCGAAGTGCTGGCACAGAAGAACAGCCTGCGCGTGCTCGATGCCTTCGGCGTGCAGGAAGGCCGCAGCGTGCGCTGGCTGCCCAATGCGCGCGCCGGTACGGCCGTGTTCAAGTTCGAGCGGGAGCGCTGAGCGATTCCGCGCCCCGACTGAAAACAACGGCCGCTCCATGAGCTTCACGCTCCCGCAACCGGCGCACAGCGAGCTGCTGATCAAGAAGAGCCGCTTCATCGGCTGCGTGCAGCCGGTGGCCGACCGGGCCGCGGCCCTGGCCGTGGTGGCATCCCTGCGCAGCGAGCATCCCGCCGCCGCGCATGTCTGCTGGGCGCTCATGGCGGGCGGCCAGTCGGCCGCCAACGACGACGGCGAGCCGGGCGGCACGGCCGGGCGCCCCATGCTCGAAGTGCTGCGGCACCAGCAGCTCGAAGGCGTGCTTGCCACGGTGGTGCGGTACTTCGGCGGCATCAAGCTGGGCGCGGGCGGACTCGTGCGGGCCTACACCGACGCGGTGGCGCAGGCCTGCCTCGGGGCCACGCTGGTGCCGCTGGTGCGCCAGCGGCTGCTGCAATGCGCCGTGCCCTATGCGCTCGAAGGACTGGTACGGCGCGAAATTGCCGCGGCGCCCGGCGCGTCGCTGGTCGATGTGCGGCATGGCGATGCGGTGGACTTCACCTTCACGCTGCCCGAGCCCGATGCGGATGCCTTCATCGCCCGCCTCGACGATGCTGCGCAAGGGCGCGCCGTCTGGCCGCAGGCGTGAGCCGGCGCGCCGGTGCGGCCACGGC
>NZ_JBFTPJ010000642.1:0-3483 GCF_056398445.1 Variovorax sp. 01T439_2 | reverse complement strand
GGCAAATACGTCAGATTCAATTCTTCCGGCATCAGCTCGAACGACGGAAGGACTGCGACCAAAGAGCCGCCCTGAATCTCGGCTTTGGCACAAAGAAGAGGGACCAAGGCGATCCCGCCGGCCGAGCAGGCGAGTCTCAGCAGCAATTCCGGATCGTTGGCCCGGAATACGCGCGCGGCCCTGACGATGTGCTCCCGGTCAAGGCCTGGAACGACCATTTCCATCGCCTGCCGCTCCGGACCACAGGTCAGAAAAAAGTGTCCCGCGAGATCGTCGACCTTCTCGATCGCCGGATGGCGCTCGAGATACCAGGGTGCGGCGCACAGGACAAGGATCTGCCTCTTGATGCGTCTCGCGACGAGATCTTCGCAGCCTTCGAGCCCCACCCGGATGGCCACGTCGGCATCTTCACGAAACAGATCCACGCGACCGGAGTTCACGTCGACAGTGAGTTTGAGCAGGGGATGCGCGGCCATGAAGCCCGACAGGTGCGAGGAGAGCAGTTCGCGGCCGAGATAGCCGGGAACCGAGATCCGCAGTTGGCCTGTCAGGGCTTCGTTGGTGTCGGAGAGCCGCGAGAGCGCCTGGTTCACTGCCTCCAGAACTTCCTTCGCCGTGGAAAGGAACTCGCGCCCTTCCCCGGTGAGACCGAAACGACCTGCCCCCCGGTGCAGGAGCGTGTGGCCGACCAAGGCCTCCAGCCTCTTGAGCTGCCGGGACGCGGATGCCTTGGGCACGCTCAGTGCGTCGGCCGCTTGCGTCAACCCTCCCACTTCGACGGCTTTCACGAACAGCCGCACATCCGACATCAATAAATCCATGATTTTCCGAACCTGAGCGGAACGCCTGCGCTTTCCAGCTTCTCCTCTGGAATGGCGGCGTTTCAGCTCGATAAAAAGCGCTTCTGTGAACGGAGATCTGCAGGCAAGCAATCGCGTCGTGCAGCGCGGAATTCTTTTCCCGCATGCTGTCGATCACGCAATCACCCTGATTTGTCTCCACCACCGAAGTGCCTCCATATCTGCTCGGCACTCATCCAATCTCGCAGGCAATCTATTTATTTATTTGGCCCGCGTTCTGGCATTGTCGCCGTGGAAACGGCGCACTGTTTTTATTCTCAAGCCAGAATTCCGTCATTCTTTTTGTCGACGAACACGAAGGCTTTCGCTAACTTCGCCCCCGCATCGCACTGCTCTGCACCAAAATGGTGTTAATTGACAAATTGAAATCATGCTCAAATCTTAACAAGTGTAACAATGCCACTTCGAGAGGGTTATGAGAACTTTTTGGCATTTCGGCGACCTAGGAGTACATCATTTGCGAGAGTGTTGTTACGCAGTCACACAGCTCCCGCGAGCAGAGGCCGAGATGCGTGAAGTATTTCCGCGGAGCCGTCGCGGTCGGCCAGGCCTGCAGGTACAGCGTGCTCCATACGACCGCCGCGCAAAGTACGTTGCGCCCTTTCTGCCGACGCGGCCCTTCGGGCAGTCGAAGTGCGTACGCCCTCGGGCCAGCCGGTGCGGGCCCTGGGTCATGGCGCTGCGGGAGCGGTCGACCATGTGAAGGCACGGGTCCGTTTCGGCGCCGCCGAGCAGGTCAACGACATTGCTCGACGGGCAGCGGATGCCGAGAGAGTTCGCGTCCTGCCTGGCCAGGTAGGATCTCCAGATCGCCTCCGCGCCGCGCATGGGCGATGCCGTCCGAGCCGATCGGAAGGACGGCGAGAGATGCGGCGCGCGTGAAGTCTGCCGATGTGCCTTGGACACGGGAAAATCCGATTGGAAGTCAGAAGAACAGGGCTGGCGATTTGCTCGAGGCCATCAGGCTGCGGGCCCGTTCGTTGGTCGTGCGTGCAGCGGCTCCAAGCAGTTCGTCGGGCCGCCCCRACGAAGGTCTTGCTTCAGCCCGCCTTGGCCGCGGCCGACACCCCCCACAGCCGCGGCTTGCCTTCCCATACCGAAAACCCGGCGAGGCGCTTGCGCACGCCCCAGGCGTCGATGCCGTTGAACAGCATGATCATCGGGACCTGCTGGATCATCAATGCGTGGAGCTGGTCGAACAGCGCCTGGCGCTTTGCCCGGTCGGTCTCGGTGAAGCTCTCGTCGAGCAGCTTCAGCGCCTGCGGGTCTTCCCACACCTTGCGCGCCTGCTTGTCCTTCGGCCCGGAGAACTGCTCGTAGCTCAGCGCGGGATCGAGCCGTGACGAATAGCTGAACGAGCTCATCTGGTAGTTCCCGCTGTTGTACCGGTCGAGCTGCGTGGCCCATTCCAGCACTTCGATCTGCGCGTTGATCCCCACCGATTGCATCATCGCCTGCGCCAGCACCGCCACGGTGTAGCTCGGCACATGGGCGCGCTTGTTGGTCTGGATGGTGATCTTCTCGTTCTTGTAGCCGGCCTCGCGCAGCAGCTTCGCGGCCAGGGCGGGGTCGTAATGGAAGCCCTTCTTTTCGGCCGCGCCGTAAAAGGCCGAGCCCTTGTGAATCGCCGAGTTGTTGACCGAACCCAGGCCTTCGGATGCGGCCGCGACGATCTGCTCCATGTCGAGCGAGGCCGCGATCGCCTGACGCAGCTTCACGTTCTTCAGCAGCGGATCGCGCGTCTGGAAGAGCAGCGTGTTCTTCACCGCCTCGGTGGGTGCCTGCACGACGAGGTTGCGATCGGCCTTGAGCTCCTGCGCATCGCTCGATGTGATCTGGCCGGCGTCGATGGCTCCGGACTTGAGGCCGGCCGCGGCGGTGGCCGCGTCGGGCACAACCAGGAAGCGCACCGTGTCCACGAGCGGCGCCTTCAGGCCCACGTAGCCATCGGCCTTGGTGGCGCCCGGCGACGAGGTGTAGCCCTTGAACGCGGTCACCGTGACGTACTCGCCGCGCTTCCATTCGCCGAACTTGAACGGGCCGGTTCCCACGGGCTTGTCCCAGCTGCCGTCGGGCTTGACCGAGCTCGGATGCAGGATGGCCGTCATGCCGCAGTCGGAGCGCGCCAGCGTATCGAGGAACACGGCCGAGGGACGGTTGATCTTCAGCACGAAGGTGGCGTCGTCGGGCGTTGCGGCGTCCACCACCTTGAGGCCGTTGCGCCCGTCGTACTCGCTGAGGCAGCGCCAGTCGGTCTTCGGGTCCATGTAGCGCTTCCAGCTCCAGGCGACTTCGGCCGAGGTGAGCGGCGCGTCGTTGTGGAACTTGACGCCCTTGCGCAGCTTGAAAGTGTAGGTCAGCCCATCCTTGGAGACGTCGACCGATTGCGCGAGCAGCGGTCCCACGCTGCCGTCCTGCCGGTAGCCCACGAGCCCTTCGACCATGTTGAGCACGATGCCGTCGGTGGTGTTGTCGCGATTGACGCCGGGATTGGTGGAACGGATGTCCGCCGGCTGCGCGACCGTCACGGTGGTTTGCGCGAGTGCCGCGGCGCAGGCGAGGCCGGCACCGGCCATGGCTGCCAGACGGAAGAAGGAATGGGGCATGAAGTACTCCTGCAGAC
>NZ_JBFTPJ010000641.1:0-3500 GCF_056398445.1 Variovorax sp. 01T439_2 | reverse complement strand
CGCCCAACGCTGTGACAGGTGACTTCACAACGCTTGATTCTTGCAAAAGGCCACGCAGCTCATCAGAAGTGATAGTAAAGGCCGATCTGTTGTTTGCCAGTTGAACACCGATATGCTGTTCCACCACGTGCTCAAAACCTGCGCTGACCGGTTGGCCGGTCCCACGAAGAGGCGTAGTCTGTGTCCGCCCATTTGCGACGTTAATTCGCGATGACACTCGTCCGGGGACCTGTGCGACAGCAGGAATTCCTTGCTCCAGCGCGAACCTCGCTTCAGCTTCGGCCACGGCGGCAACGCGCATCTCTTGCACAGCTCTGTAAGCGGTCGATCCCAAGGGAACGGCTGCAGCCAAACCACTGAAAAATCGCTCGACGTTTGACAGCTCTCGCCCGGAGAGGCTCTCACCTGTCGCCGCCATGTACAAACCAGTCGCTGTGCCATAAACAGGCAACAGCAGTTGCAAGGACTCGCTAAGGCGAACTGCTTGATCGGTAGTGAGCGCAGAATTCCGATCGATCGCGATTAGGTTGGCGGCTGTTTCGAGCTGAAACAGTTGCCGGTCAATGCGCTGAAAATCCGCTTGCGTGCAGTTTGGGCCGCAATCGTTCAATAACCTGGCATTTTCCTGTGAGACTGTTCGTCGCACACCTGCAAACGGACTGTGGCTCACATAGTTCTGAGCGGTATTGAACGATGCTGTTGCACCCGCGACACCGCCGGTCGCCGATCCCAGGGCCAAGCCTGCTACCTGTGTCAACGCCACCCGGACCGTGTCCGGCAAGCCCATGTCCGCAATCATTTCCCCGATTTCCGGGAGCGCCGTTGCGCTCAGCGTTGAGCCCGCAGCACCTGACAGATTGCCGGTCAGAAGACCGATGGCCGCATGAAGTGCGACACGGTATGCGCCTCCCTCATCCCATTTCCGTGCTTCCTCTTCGTTGCTTCCTTGTCGTGCGAGGACAGCCTGCCGATCCGCGTATGTTGCCGCGGCTGTCGTCGCCTCGCGACCAAAAGCAGCGGTGATCTGAATTTGCGCTTGCACATCTCGCATCGCCCGCGTTCTGTCGGTCATCTGCAGCGCATTGGTGCTGTCTACGCCGGTACGCACCGACGCATTGCCTGCGACGCCCGAGATGCCGCTTCGCGTGATGCTGGACTCATTGATATCGTTGCTGCCAATGCCAGCCCCTCCCGAGCCCATTCCCGCGGTGCTTGTGCTGGCGCTGATGCTGTAACCACTGCCTTTGAAGGTGTCGTGGTTGACCAGGTCTGCCATCGTCAGGCTGCTGGTCGAGAAGCTGTTCTTGCTTCCGTTCACGGCAACATCCGTACTGCTGATCACCCCACCCACGAGATTGGTGTTGCCCCCCACRTTGACACCAAAGCCGCCGTCCCCAGCCAAGAACCCGCTTTGCTGTGTGGCACTCGCAAAATTGCCATCCCCGCGCGTGTTGTGGGCATAGACGCTTACGCTGCTGTCGCCGTAGCAGATCCAAGCGCAAATGGTCGAGTTAAAGCCGCCCCCGCTGTTCTGGCTGTGATATGTGCTGGTGTCCTGAAGGGTCTCGACATGAAGGTTCCCGCTCACATCGGCGTTGATACGTTCGCCGGCAACCGTGGCACCCCGAAGGGTGGTGTCACCGCCGCTGGTGATATTGACCTGCCGACCTGCATTGATCGTAGTGCTCGTCCATGCGCCATCTGTGCCGTTATCTCGGCCGCTCTGGCTTCCAGCGGCCACCTCGATCGTGAAGCCATTGCTTTGCCCGAAGCCGTAGCCGACACCGACGCTTGCATTGCTGCTGCGGCTGGTAGAGCTCTGCTCGTGGGTGTTCGCCGCCGCCTCGAGCGTGACGTTGTTGTCTGCCGCGAGATTGACGTTCTTGCCGGCATTGATCTCGCTACCGCGTATGAGAATGTTGGAATCCCGCCCGCCGCCAGTGGCGGTGATGGTGACGTTGCCTCCGGCCTGCACCCGGGAGCCGGCGGACGTGTTGCTGCTTTGGGTGCTGGTGGTCTCGCTTGAACTACTGCCCACCATCAGCGTGGCACCCATGCTGACGGCGCCGGTTCCTGTGTTCGTAGCCGCAGCCTTGGAGACGTCCTGATATGCTGAATAGCCACTGAGACCCATGCTCGCAGCACCCAACGCTTTCATGCGATCGTCCTTGGTGTCGCCAATGGCCTCCGAGGTTTCCTCGATGTTTCGCAACAGGTCAATCAAGGGTGCCTTGATACCCAGCGTGATACCGCCCTGGGAGAAGCTCTGCGTGCTTTCGCTGCGGCTCGTCTCACGCGCCTCGACGATCTGGACATTGCGCGCCCGGATATCGATGTCCCCACCAGGCGCGATCACATCACTGCCCACTTGGCTGTAGCGGTTGCCGGCGTTGATGACGACGTTCCCCCCGATGGCCCCCACGGTGCTGCCCACGGCCGTACTTTCTTCACGGTTTCTGGTGCTGCGCGTGTCCTGGTGACCCCAGGTCCAGCCGGAGTTCGCATCGAACATGCCACTCTGCGATTCCTCGCGGACATACTGGCTGTCCCGCGTTTGCGTCGCGGCTTCGATGGCGATGTTGTTGTCAGCCCAGAGTTCAGTGCCTTTGTCGCTCACCACATTCGACCCACGGACACGGATGTTATTGCCCGCATCCAGCACGACGGTCTTGCCGCCCAGGCTGCTGCCGATGGCGCCGGTCGAACCAAAGGTGCCCTGCTCCATGCTGCGGTCGCTGCCCCAGAAGCCGCTCTCCTCGGTGCGGCGCCCCGCATTGAGGGCCGAGGTCGACTGTCCCGCATCGATGGTGATGTCGCGCTTGGCGGCGACTTCCAGTGCGCCATCCGCACTGTTGACGGTGGCCGCGCGCACGCTGACGTCGCGCTGCGCATGCAAACTGATGTCGCCGCTGGTCTCGATGCGGGTGCCGACTTCCCGCGTGCTGGCCTCGGCGCGGTAGTTGCCGGCGTCCCGAACCGTGGTGTCCTGCCTTGCCGTCGTGACGGTGCCCAGGTTGATGTCGCGGCCTGCGCCGATCTCGGTCGTGCCTTCCTTGCCGCTGTTGGCGACGAGGGCACCGATCAGGTTGACGTCGCGGCCGGCCGACGCCACCAGCACGCCCTTGGGGTCGCTCACGTAGAGACCCGCCACCCGGTCAACGATGGTGGCGCCGCGCAGGCTCACGGCCCCGGGCGTGAGGTCCAGGGCCAACCCGCTGCTGCTGGTCGTGGTGCGCACGTTGATGTCTCGCCCGGCCTCGATCTTGAGCTGGCTGGCCGCGTCGATCGTGCCGCCGATGTTGTTCAGGTCGGTCCGGGCCTTGAGGTCGAGGCTGTCGCCGGAGATGCGGCCGTTCAGGTTCTGGATGTTCTCCGCCGTGATGCTGACGGTCCTTCGCCCCGCGACCGTGCCGCTGTTGACCATGCGGCCGTTCAGGTTCTGGATGTTCTCCGCCGTGATGCTGACGGTCCTTCGCCCCGCGACCGTGCCGCTGTTGACC
>NZ_JBFTPJ010000640.1:0-3503 GCF_056398445.1 Variovorax sp. 01T439_2 | reverse complement strand
ATTACACGCGGCTTGAATTGCAGTGGGACGACGCCGACTACAAGAGCCTAAGCCGTCCCGGCGAGCAGGGCTCGGACCCCAGACGGCTGGATGCGGGCCAACAGCAGACGTACAGACCTCAGCTTCAGTAAATTGCCCGCATGCCAGAAAAGTACAAAGACAGGATAGAGGTCTACTGCAAGGAGGCCGGCATCGAGATTCCCATCGGTTTCTATCGCCACTCTGACACGCCAGCCCTTCGGTGCCCATCCGTCGCCAAAAAGTGGGCGGTGTCCATACCATCTCGTCCAGCAGCGGACCTTCGACCCTAGTTTTCAAAGCAGGAGATTTGATGCCGTTCGATTTGGATGAGCGCTGCATACAGGCTGCTGAGCAGGCTTTGGGCGTCAGCTTTCCGACGTCGTATCGCGTGGCCATGATGAGAAGCAACGGAGGCGCGGTCGCAACCGAGAGCGACGACTGGGATCTGTATCTGGCGGACGACAATTATCTTGAGCCGCTCAAAGTAGTTGACGCCGGGCATCTGTATCCCATCGCGGACGATTCCGACAGAAAGCGGTTCGCCCGGACCCTCAATGGCGTCGTCCCCGAGACACAGCGTGCGAGAGACTGGCGTGGTTTCCCATCAACCGCGGTGCTTCTGGGGGGCAACGGCGAAGGTGATCAGCTCGTCTTTCTGGCGGTTGGGAAAGGGCTTGGTCCGAAGATCTTCATTTGGCGTCATGAGACGTGCGATTTGGTCCGCGTCGCCGACGACTTCGCAGCCCTTGTTACCGGAGCCGCTTGACGGCCATGTTTGCTGGTCGCGCCGCCGGGCAAAATTCGGCTATCGGTCTACATCATCTATGAAATTGTATTTTGGTGCTGCATTGCTCGTGATCTCACGCTTGGCCTTTGCAACGCCTGCGGTAGAGACTTGGAGCACAGCAACTGCGACCAGACCTTCAGACAGGTGGGTCTTGGTATATCGATTCGCCGACCGGTTGTCCCCGGGACTAAAGAGGTCGAATCAGCCCGAACGAGTCACCATCACTTGGCGGTATATCGGAAACAATGGGCTCCCTGCAACTTCTGAGCGGAAGTCCATGGATGCTTTGGAAGATGTGATTAATGGCCTCGGGCCAAACACAGCCACTTTGGTTTTCGTTTCCACGGGCAACAATCGGCGCCAATGGGTTTACTACGCTGAGTCTGCCAGCAGCTTCGTCGGCGCTGTCCGGAACGTGCAGTCGAAGGCTTCGGCTGTGCCGCTCGAATTTGAGACTGCTCCTGATCCAAGCTGGACCTTTCACGATTCGTTCGTGCGCTCTATCCGGCGCTAAACCGCCGCGCCAGAGAAACACGTTATCGGCTTGATCCTAACCTTCAGTTTGAGTGACCGCTCGTCCGGCGCCAGCTTCGGGCCCAAAGCGCTGAGGCCGCGACCGGCCACATTCGGCCCAGAACAGTCCTTCCCCCCGTCCAGTAAGCCGACGCTCAGATCCGCCAGTAGGTTGGCGCTTGGCTCACGGAAGCCTTTTTCCTCTGCGGTAGTGCACCGGCGAGAGCCGTTTGATGGGATCGAACTGCGCCATGTATTCGGAGACCTCCCACAGCCACGCCTCCTGAACTTCATACCTCGAGTCGTACAGGATCCAGACGAGGAAGTCCCATTCGTAGTTTGTCGCCTTTGACACCCAAGTCACAAAGCTGCCCGGCTTCCCGCTCGGCCGGTTGCCCTTGACTTGATAACGCTTGCCCTGGAAAACGAAATCGTAGCCCTTCTGCACAGCCGTCGCACCATACATGCATTCGGAGTACTGCTCCGGCGTAAGCCCCAACAACATTGCCGCATCGTATTCGGACAGAGTTGAGGTAATCGAGGGCGCATTGCCGAACGCCTGCTCCCACTTGAGAGCCGTCTGGACGAGTTGCTGCCGGAGCTGCGGCATAAGCGCCCTACCTAGATTTAGCCATAGGCATTTCAGGAACCTATTCGGAAACCTCAGGCGAACTGAGCACTGGGACGCTCTCAAGGTCGCACATGAGCACGGCGTGATCAGAGATGGAGTTAGCCTGACCGCAAAGGGAGAATTCACCGATGGTTGTCAGCACGACTGGATGCGTCGCCCGACATTGGCGTGTAACCAGCACATGGTCAATCTCGCTGCGCACTCCGTTGTGTCCGTGGTACGTTGCCCCTACCGTTGCCACGCGGGTCCACCCGTTTGCCAGGATGRCCTGGAGGTGCCTGCCCTTCTGATAACCAAGAGATTTCAGGGAAACGTTCAGGTCCCCCAGAATGACCGCTGGCTGCTCACAAAGTCGCGCTGCCAGGTCCGAAGCCCACTCCCATGCCGCGAGCAGATGCGCCACCTCCAGACGGTCGTAAGCCGGGACGCGCATACCCACAATCGTGATTTCGTCCGTGCGGACGCCAAGGACATTTGTGCGCAGGTGAGGTTCGTGCGTCGGTACTTGCAAGTCGACCTGCTCGATGGGCTTACGAGACGCAATAAGTACCCTGTTCGCATGCACTCCACACGGGGCTGCAGGTGAGATGCGCTGATGGCAGTACCCCGATTCGAACAGCACTCCCCTAAAGGATTCTTCTTCGCTCTTCGGATAGAACTCGTTCAAGCAGATGAGGTCCGCGTCCAGGGCGCAAGCAGCATGCGCCGCCTCCGGTCTGAAAGTCGTCCGGCCAACCCTATGATTGATATTCCAAGTGGCTATTCGCATACGGTTCCCGTTCATCATCCCGCCGACTCGGTTGCAGCGAAGCAAGTCTCCCGAGCCGAAACTCGGGACAGAACTTTTCTCTTTCGCTACCTCGTACGCGCACGATAGTTGAAGCTCACCGTCCCTGGCGAGGGGCATTTGTCATGTCTTCGAACACGGCGACGGCGGCGGGAACACGCTCGGGTAGCCTTCGGTTTGGCGGTACTCCATAGCCGGTATAAGAGGGGAAGGCCGGATCAGAGAAGTGGACGCTCGTTCCGCCCTCTGCTTTCCCCCGAACGTTGAGACGTTTCTGCCAAAGAAGTTAGGCACAAATGCCCATTGCTCGCGACYGACGACGATGGGATGCTCCAGACATCGCGTTCGCGAGTCCTGCGGTTCAAATTGGATAGAGTTCACGACATGGCACATCTCAGCCTCACAGAAGCATTCGCCCGATACGGAGCCACCCTCAAGAATCCGATGTGGTCAGTCTCTGCCTGGACGATGCAGGGAGAGCTAGTGGTGAGCCAATGGGCGCACCACTACCGGAAGGGGCCGGAGAATTCGGCCGAGTATTGGGGCCGCACCACGCGTTGGGAGGGTCCTGGGAAGAACGAATTCAAGGCCAATCTCGAAAGAGCGAAGGCACACGGAAGTCAGGTCCGCCTTGTGATCGTGAGCACAAAGGAGGTCGCGCGAGTCGAGGCTGGCGAGGATGCGAGCAAGTTGAAGAAGGAATTTGACGCTCGCCCTGAGTTGGTCGGAGAAGTGGCGGAGCTAGGGCGTGTTAACACTAATTG
>NZ_JBFTPJ010000639.1:0-3513 GCF_056398445.1 Variovorax sp. 01T439_2 | reverse complement strand
CGCCAGCACCGACCAGAACCCGGATAACCGCCGCAGGCTGGGCGCGTTGACGGCCGTGGCCCGCCTCGGCGACAACACCACGGCTGCGGCCGAGGTGGTGCGCACCGATTCCGACGAGAAGGGCAAGGGCGAAGGTGCCCGCGTCGAAGTGCGCCATCAGACCGAGCAGCTCGCGGTGGTGGCGCTGGCGAGCAAGACCACCACCGGTTTCGACAACCCGGGCGCGAGCTTTTCGGCGGGACGCACCGAGGTCTCCGGCCGCGCCGAGTACAAGATCGACGAAGACATGGCGGTGCGCGCCGAAGTGCTCTACAGCAAGGATGCGCTGCTGGAAGGCGACCGCAAGGGCGCGAGCGCGAGCTTGCGCAAGAAGCTGGACCACGACATCGTCGCGGAGGTCGGCCTGCGCCACGGCCAGAGCCGCAGCGGCCTGGCCTCGGGTTCGGGCTTCGACTACGGCGAGATCTCCACCTACAACGGCAATCTGGGCAGCCGTGTCGGCGCCGGCAGCGTGACCGCGCTCGGCGGCGCCGCGACGGCCAATGCCAGCGCCGAGAGCGAGAGCCTGACCACCGTGCGCGCGCGCCTGTCGGCCCAGGTGCCGGGCGTGCCGCTGGCCCAGGTCTTCGTGGAGGGCGAGCAGGACCTGAAGAACTCCGACCGCCACACGCTGGCCGTCGGCGGCAACTACGCGATCACGGACAAGACGCGCGTCTATGCGCGCTACGAGCTCATCTCCAGCCTGTATGGCGCCGCCCAGCTCGATGCCGCGCAGTCCAACAACGTCGGCATCCTCGGCATCGAGAGCAACTACATGGACGGCGGGCGGCTGTACAACGAATACCGGCTCGCAGACAGCATCGACGGCCGTGCCGCCCAGAACGCCATCGGGGTGCGCAACACCTTCAAGCTCACCGACAGGTTCAGCCTGACCGGCGGCCTCGAGCACACGCGCCAGATGGGCGGCTACGCCAACAGCGCCAACAACGGCACCGGCTATGCGGCCGGGCTGGGTGAATCCACCGCGGTCACGGCGGGCGTCGAGTACCTCACCGACACCTACAAGCTCAGCGGCATCCTCGAAGGGCGCAAGGGCGACGACGCGAACACCCGTCTCTTCAGCACCGGGTTCGGCTACAAGATCACACCGGCGTGGAGCCTGCTGGCGCGCAGCGTGGTGAGCGACAGCGAAGGGCAGGGCGCGAGCGGCGGCAACGAGCGCCACCTCCAGCGCCACCAGATCGGCCTGGCGTACCGCCCGGTCGACGACGACACCTGGAACGCGCTGATGCGCTATGAGCGTCGCTCGGAGCGCATCGTGGGCCACGGAAATGCGGCCGGCGCGTTGACCGGGGGCAGCGCCTTCGGCGGCGAATCCGGCAACGCCAGCCTGCCGGGCAGCACCAGCGCGGACATCGTCTCGGCGCACCTCAACTACAACCCGGCGCGCGGCCGCGTGCTGAGCGCGCGCTACGCGGGCAAGCTCTCGCGCGTCGACGACGGCTTCCTGGCCAGCAGCTACTGGGCCCATCTGCTGCAGGCGCGCTACACCCAGGACATCAACAAGGACTGGGACTTCGGCGTGCAGGCCGGCCTGCTGTACGGCAAGGGCGGCGCGCTGCAGAAGACCCTGGGCGTGGAGGTCGGCTACCAGATGGCGAAGGACCTGTGGATCTCTGCGGGCTACAACTTCGTGGGCCTCAACGACCGCGACCTGACGGCCAACGAATACACCAGCAAGGGCGCGTACATCCGGCTGCGTTTCAAGTTCGACGAGACCCGGTTGGGCTTCCCATCGGCCGCTGCCGGTGCATCGAAACCTGCGGCTGCCGCGCCTGCAGCGCAGCCGGCATCCGTCGCCGGCAGCGGCGAACCTCTGCTTCCCACGTCCCCAGAAGAAATAACCAGTTCAGGCCAATGAACATGCAACGACTCAAGAACACGCTGCGCTCGATGGCGGGCACGGCATGGTGGTGGCTCCTGTGCGGGGCGTGGCTCGTGGCCGTGCCGCTTTCCGGGCATGCACAGCAGGTGCTCAGGCCGCAGACCGGTACGTTGATCAACGGCACGATCGTGGGCTCCAGCAACGGCTTGTCCATGAGAACTTACTGCGTCAGCGGGTTCCCGACCGGCCTGACGATGTGGGAGCGGCTGAACAGCGCCGCGGTCAGTGGCACCTTTGCCAATCTGACCGGCGGTTTGCGGGCCTATGAGCTGCGCTGCTCGCCGTTCACCGTCACCGAGGGCGCGACCGCCGCGACCATCACCTGGGGTGCGGCAACCCAGCGTGGCGTCGCTGGCCGACCCATCAACGGCATGACGCTGCGCGGTCCCCAGGCGTGTCCGGCCGGCACGGTGATTGCAGTGATGGGTGGCGTCGACCGCATGTTCAATGGCGCATCGGGCAACATCTATCCGACGCAGCTCACCTTCACCTGCCGACCGGTCACGGTGGTGGCAGGCGACTGGTTCCGCGTGGCGGCGACCGGCGGCGCAAGCTACACGCTGGGCATCACGACGAACGACGGCGGCACCGGTCCCGGCTCTGCAGTGCCGGGACCTCTGCGCGCGCCGCGCACCGTTTGCCCCTATTCGGCCACCAACACCTGCAATGGCCTGGAAGACCTCGGCGGCGGGGAGCTGATCGACGGCTTCTCCGGCGTGCGAAGCGAGTTTCCCGATGCGCGCGTTTCGCAGCGCATCAGCTTCGTCAACTACGCCTGGAGCCAGGCGCTCGGCCCCAGCACGAACACCGCCACCTGGCGCCCGACCGCAGGCCGTCTGCCCTTCTACCCGCCGACCGTCGCCAACAACACCGCCCGCTACCAGGACACCTACGAGACCTACGCATCGGCAGGCACCAGCTACAGCGGCGGTGCCCTGGCACCAAGCAACGTCAGCGTCCAAAACGTCGTCAGGACCGGTACCTGCAACACCTCGCACACGCTCGCAACGCAGGAGGACTACACCTGCACGAACATCATCACCGGCCGGCCCGACCTGCAGGTGCGGGTCGCCGTGCCGCCGGATGCCTGGACCAGCCACGGGCAGGAACGCATCGTCAGGCTCACGGCCAAGAACTTCGGCCCGGGGAGCACCACGGCCGCCGACAACTCGACCGCCGTGCTGGCTCTTCCCGCCGGATGGAACACCGGCACCTTGCCCGCCAACTGCGCAAAGGCCGGTTCGCCGGTGGTGGTGACGTGCCAGCTCAATCCCACGCTGCTCGCGGGCTCGAGCGGGCCCGGCATGACGGACGGCGGCGAAGCCAACTTCGACATCCCGGTGTTCCCGCAGCCCACCGTGGCGGCCGGCAGCTACCCGGTCGTCAATGGCGCCAGGGTTTGCGTCCAGGCGGCATCGTCCGGCAACCCCCACTACTGCACGGTGCCCAACGATACGAACCCGAACAACGACGACGGCATCGCGGTGGATGAAACCGACACCATCGTCCTCGCCTACCTCACGCCGCCGCTGATGCCGCCCCGCGTCACGACCACCGTGGTCTCCAAC
>NZ_JBFTPJ010000638.1:0-3518 GCF_056398445.1 Variovorax sp. 01T439_2 | reverse complement strand
GTCTGGAAGATGTGGGCTTCATAGGCCTGCCCCGCGGGCAGCGCCGACTGCGGCACGAAGGCGGGCCTGGAATCGGGCGCCGCATGCCGCTGCAGCGCGGCCGCGACCGAGGTGCGCAGTGCCGCCTGCGCCGCCGCCTGGCCGATGGCGCGATAGGGCGCGAGCCAGGGCTGCGCCCAGTCGACCGCCGCCAGGCTCAAGGCGTGGCGGCTCCGGTCCAGCGGATGCGGTCGGGGTGCTGCAGCACGGCGAACTCCGCCGGGAGCTTGTCGAACAGCTTGAGCGAACTGCCGTGCTTGCCGAGGAGGCCAGCCGCGCGCAGCGCCTGGGCCACGTCGTTGAGCGGCACGTCGGCACCGCTGCGCAGCGCGGGTGCCGCGCGCAGGATGAATTCGGCGGCCTCGGAGGGCGGCTGCGGCGCGGGCGGCTTCGCTGCTGCCTTGGCGGTCTTTCGGGCCGGCGTCTTGGCCGCAGCCTTGCGGGCCGGCTGCGTGGCCGCACTCTTCTCGGCCTTTTCCGTCTTGGCCGGCGCAGCACGCTTCGCGGCCACCTTGGCCGCGGCCTTCTTCGCCGGCGCGGTGCGGGGCGCGACCGGCGCGCCGTGGTGCTGCAGGTCGGTGAACTCGTCGTAGACCGCCACGGTCTCCTCGCCGGTCTTGCCCTGCTGGCCCAGGCCGCAGACGCGGCAGCCCTTTTCGCGCAGCCGGATCACGAGCGGCGCAAAGTCGGAATCGGAAGACACCAGCACCACCACGTCGGGACGCTCGGCGATCACGAGATCGAGCGCATCGACCGCCAGCGCGATGTCGGTGCTGTTCTTGCCGGCCGAGAGGTTGACCATCGGCCGCACCGACAGCCGCTTGAAAAGCGCCTGCTGCTTGAGCGCCGTTTCGGCGTTGCAATAGGCGCGGCGCACATGAACCGCGCCGTGCTCGGCCAGGGTCCGCTGCACGGCCTGCTCGATCACGTCGGCTGAGACGTTGTCGGCATCGATCAGCAGCATCACCCGCAGCGCGGGCGTCATGCGAGTCTCCAGCCGATGGTTTCACCACCGCGCAGCGGCTTGAGCGTGGCGTCGCCGTAGGGCACGGTCTCGGGCACGGTCCAGCTTTCGCGCTTCAGCGTGATGGTGCCGCTGTTGCGCGGCAGGCCGTAGAAGTCGGGGCCATGGAAGCTTGCGAAGCCCTCGAGCTTGTCGAGCGCGTCCACGCTGTCGAAGGCCTCGGCATAGAGCTCGATGGCGGTCAGCGCGGTGTAGCAGCCGGCGCAGCCGAGCGCATGTTCCTTCAGGTGGGCCGGGTGCGGCGCGCTGTCGGTGCCCAGGAAGAAGCGGTCGCTGCCGCTCGTGGCCGCCTGGACCAGCGCCACGCGGTGCGTCTCGCGCTTGAGCACGGGCAGGCAGTAGTAGTGCGGGCGGATGCCGCCGGTGAAGATGGCGTTGCGGTTGTACAGCAGGTGGTGCGCGGTGATGGTGGCGGCCGTGAAGCGGTTGGCATCGCGCACGTAGTGGGCGCCCTCCCGGGTGGTGAGGTGCTCGAACACCACCTTGAGCTCGGGGAAGTCGCGGCGCAGCGGGATCATCACGCGGTCGATGAAGACGGCCTCGCGGTCGAACAGGTCGACGGCCGGGTCGGTGACCTCGCCGTGCACCAGCAGCAGCAGGCCGTGCTTCTGCATGGCTTCGAGCGTCTTGTAGGTGTGGCGGATGTCGGTCACGCCGGCATCGCTGTTGGTGGTGGCGCCGGCCGGGTAGAGCTTGAGCGCGCGCACGCCGGCTTCCGCGGCCAGCGCGATTTCCTCGGGCGGCAGCTTGTCGGTCAGGTAGAGCGACATCACGGGCTCGAAGGCCGTGCCCGGCGGCACCGCCGCGCGGATGCGGTCGCGGTAGGCGATGGCCTGCGCCGCGGTGGTCACAGGGGGGCGCAGGTTGGGCATGACCAGCGCGCGGCCGAACTGGCGCGCGCTGTGCGGCACCACGGCTTCGAGGGCGGCGCCGTCGCGCACATGCAGGTGCCAGTCGTCCGGGCGGGTGATGGTGAGGGTGTCTGTCATGGGAGGGCCATTGTCGCATCGCGGCCTTGCGGCTGGCACACGTCGTGCTTCACCACCGGTTCGATCCCTTTGCCCTTTCACCCCTAGGAGCTCCTGTGAAGCGTGCCGTTCCTGCCTCGATCCTGAAACCCCTGGCCGCCTGCGCGGCGCTCGCCACCCTGGCCTTCGCAACGCCGGCGCTGGCCCAGGAGAAGACGCTGCGCATCGCCATGACCGCGGCCGACATTCCGCGCACGCTCGGCCAGCCCGACCAGGGCTTCGAAGGCAACCGCTTCACCGGCATCCCGATCTACGACTCGCTCACGCAGTGGGACCTGTCCAAGGCCGACGCGCCGAGCGTGCTGATCCCGGCGCTGGCCAGTTCCTGGGCCGTCGACGCCAAGGACAAGACCAGGTGGGTCTTCAAGCTGCGCCCCGGCGTCAAGTTCCATGACGGCTCGGCCTTCAATGCCGACGCGGTGGTGTGGAACGTGCAGAAGGTGCTCGACAAGGACGCGCCGCAGTTCGACCCCAGCCAGGTCGGCGTGACCGCTTCGCGCATGCCCACGCTGCGCACCGCGCGCAAGATCGACGACATGACGGTCGAGCTCACCACGAGCGAGCCCGACGCCTTCCTGCCGATCAACCTGAGCAACCTGTTCATGGCCTCGCCCGCGCAGTGGCAGAAGAAGTTCGACGCCGCGGCCGGCGCCACGCCCGCCGACAAGTCCAAGGCCGCATGGACCGCCTTCGCCGCCGACCCCGCGGGATCGGGCCCGTTCAAGGTCACGCGCTTCGTGGCGCGCGAACGCCTGGAGCTGGCCGCCAACAAGACCTACTGGGACGCGAAGCGCGTACCCAAGATCGACAAGGTCGTGATGCTGCCGATGCCCGAGGCCAATGCGC
The DNA here is from genome assembly GCF_056398445.1 of Variovorax sp. 01T439_2. NCBI lineage: Bacteria > Pseudomonadati > Pseudomonadota > Betaproteobacteria > Burkholderiales > Comamonadaceae > Variovorax > Variovorax sp. 01T439_2. The sequence goes on along the minus strand of NZ_JBFTPJ010000638.1, from coordinate 581 downwards.
GCACCGCCGCGCTGCTGGGCGGSCAGGTCGACTGGATCGAGGCGCCCGCGCCCGATGCCATGGCGCAGATCACGCAGCGCGGCTTCAAGATCTATTCCAACGCGCAGCCGCATGTGTGGCCGTGGCAGCTGTCTTTTGCCGAGGGCTCGCCCTGGCTCGACAAGCGCGTGCGCCAGGCCGCCAACCTGTGCATCGACCGCGGCGGCATGAAGCAGCTGCTCGGCGGCATGATGGCCGAGCCCAAGGGCACGGTGCCGCCGGGCCATCCGTGGTTCGGCACGCCGGGTTTCGACATCAAGTACGACGTGAAGGCCGCGCAGGCGCTGATGACGCAGGCCGGCTACTCGGCCGCCAAGCCGATCAAGGTGAAGGTGCAGATCTCGGCCTCGGGCTCGGGCCAGATGCAGCCGCTGCCGATGAACGAGTTCGCGCAGCAGTCGCTCAAGCAGTGCTTCTTCGACGTGCAGTTYGACGTGATCGAATGGAACACGCTCTTCACCAACTGGCGCAAGGGCGCGAAGGACCCCTCGGCCAACGGTGCCAACGCGGTCAACATCAGCTTCGCGGCGATGGACCCGTTC
>NZ_JBFTPJ010000637.1:0-3520 GCF_056398445.1 Variovorax sp. 01T439_2 | reverse complement strand
CGCTTGACGATGTCGAGCGGAACGATGTCGAAGGCCATGGGTCAGGCGGCCTGCGCGTCGGAAGGGCTGCGTGCGGACAGCAGCTCGCACATGCGCACCGTGGCGTGCGTCTCCGGCATGCCGGTGCTGCCCGGCATCGAGCGCGGGTTCTCCAGCTCGAGGCGCAGGATGTCGCCGGCCTTGAGGTCCGCATGCGCCTGGCGCCAGGCCTTCGCCTGCGGGCCGACCCAGCGCACGATGTAGCCTTCGACGCGGCCCTTGCCCTGGTTGTCGATGACGCGCACCTTCAGCACGTACTCGCCTGCATCATTCAGGTGTTCGCTCGCTGCTGGGCGGTTTGGGCGGTCCTTGCCCACGAAGAAAATTCCGGTGGTAATGGTGGTCACAGGCGTGCGCCTTTCTTCTGTTCGGCGCGCACGCGCCGGAAGGTCTTGCGGATGTCGGTGGCGACGCTCTCCGTGTACGAAAAGCGCGGGTCGGCGAGGCCGCCGATGGGGCCGGTGGGCAGCACGGCCTTGGGCCGGCGCCGGGTGGGCTGCTGGATGACGATCACGGCGTGCTCCAGCCATAGACCATCAGCACTGCGAGGGCGATGGGCAGCGCAAAAAAAGTCGCGGCGCCTGCGGCGAGCGCGAAGAGAAGATTTGGCGCCTTCATGACGCACCGCCTTCGGCGGAAGTGGTCAAGGGTTGAAGGGTGAATCCGCGGCAAGCACGAACCCTGTGCTCGTCGTCCTTGTCGTTCCAGCTGCTGTCGCCGTGCTCGAAGTCCTGGACGAAGGCGTGGCCGCGCGAGAACTGCGTGCTCGACCAGTACCACGCCGGGTCGAACAGTTCCGGCACATTGGCGAAGCACAGCGCGATTTCACGCCTGGCGGGCAGGTAGAAGTCACTGTGCCCGTCGATCTGTAGCGCAGCGCAGTACTGGGCGGCCGGGTGGAGGTGCTTGCTCGCCAGCAGCGCGCGGGTGTTGGCATGGCCATCCCATTCGCTCACGGCGCCGGGCTCGTCCTTGCCATAGGCGCCCCATGCGAGTCGGCCGAGCGAAGCGCTTGCCGCAGTCGGCACGATCAAGTGGCGGTCGGGTTGGCCTGCCGCGCCGCGTATGACTCCGGCGTAGGTGCCGCCTTGGCCGGGCCACGGTTGGCCAATGGCCGGAATGGCGGCGAGGCCGGCCGCGTGAACATTGGGGCGATCTGCTCTCTTGGCTGCTGCGATGGCGGTTCTCTTGCCCGTGGTGGCTCTTGCGGTCTGCAAGGCAACCCACGAGTCGGTCGGCATGATCAAGTGGCGGTCGGGTTGCCCTGGCGCGCCGCGCATGAAGCCGACGTAGGTTTCGCCATGGCCGGGCCACGCTTGGCCATTGGTGGGTGGCGTTGGTGCAGCGCTGGCGCGAGTGATAGCGCTAGGTGCAACCGTCTGGAGGGGGGGCGGCACCCTGCCATTGAGGTGCTCCAAAATCCAAGCATCGATMACGGAGGCGGGCCATACCACCGTCTTCCCAAGGCTGATGCTCTTGGGAAACTGCCCGGTCTTCATCCACGCGTAGATGGTGGTGCAACCGAGGCCGGTTTTCGCCTCGACAGCGCGTCGCCGCAAGAGGACTTCACCGGCGTGCACGCTCAGCTGCGCGGCGGTCTTTTGGGGATTGGGATCGCGGCTCATTGCTGCAGCTCCAGTTCCATGCCGCCGAGGTCGATGCCGGCCAGCGCCGGCGCCGCGGGCGCGCAGCCCCACTCGGCCAGTTTCATCTCGCCGAGGTGCTCGGGCAGCTCGATCACGGTGAGCTGGTGCTCCTCGAATCGCGGGAGGTCGCACTCGCTGTCGAAGAGGAAGTGCGGATCGTCAAAGACGACGGGCGCGGCCTTCTGCATGCGCAGCACCTGGTCGATGTGCTTCAGCGCGCGGCTCATGCGGGCACCTCGACCAGGTCGCCGAAGTTGTCGACCACGGCATTGACGTGGCGCTCCCAGGTTCTGCCGCTCGCATCCAAGCGCTTCTCGTAGCCGGTCCAGAAGGGCGTGGTGTCGCCGTGGAATCGGTACAGCTTGATCGCCGTTTCGAAGTTGTCGAAGTAAGCGTATGCGGAGTTGTTGGTCGCGCCATGGTGATAGGGCGCGCCATGCGGCGCAAGCACCACCGTGCCGGGCGCCGCGGCGACCGCATCAGCGGCTTCCTGGAGCAGGCGGTGCAGCAGCTCGGCTGCGGTGGCAGACATGGGGGCCAGGACGGTGGCGCCCGCGGCCTTGATGGGTTGGCGGCGCGCGTTCACGAAGCCACCCCATGAGCCTTGAGGAACTTGCTCGCGTATTCCTTGCCGAGGTAGACGATGCGGTCGGTCCGCTTGCCGTCTTCATCGAGGATGTCGACAGTGGCGGTGCTGTGCAGCACTGCCATGCTGTGATCGTGTGCGAGTTGCTGATACAGGCTCAGGCGCTGCGGCGTCTTGCGCGGGGCCTTCGGTTGGGTTGTTGCCATCTGCGTTCACTCCTGTTGTGGGCGAGTGACGCGATCTTATCGATTCGCTAGGTTCAGTCAAGCGATTCGCTAGAGCGAGGCAAATTTATTTTTCGAGGACGCAAAAAAGCCGCCCGGAGGCGGCTCTGTAGGAAGTGGATATCCCGACTATCTCAGCTCTTGACAACTGCCCATTTCGCACTGGACGACCATCACGTCGCCGCTCTCGCATGGGATGGTGTACATCTCCAAGCCGGGGGTCTTGTGGGTCAGCATGGCCATCGGGAGCGCTGCGCAGGACTGGCTCTTGGCCAGGGCTTCCGCCTGATAGGTGTCCTTGCCGAGTTCTCTCTGTGCGGGGGCGGCGGCGGGAATTGCGCGCCCAGGAGGGCGGTACTCGGCAGGGTTGTACGCGACAGGAGCGGGTGCGGCTTGGCCTGCGTATGGCGAAGTCGTGGCATAAGGGCTTGGGCCGTTGAAGGCGGCCGGAGTAGACCCATCCAGCGTTCGATAGCCCCGGCCGGCCATGCAGTTCGTCATGATTCGTTCCTGGGTCGCGACAGCGCGCCCGCCGCTGCCCAGTGCGCCAGAGGTGGCCCCGTAGCCGGCGCCAAATCTGGTTGTCGATCCCTGCCAGCGCCTGCCGCTGCTAACTGCGGATCCGATGGCTGCTCCGACCAGGCCGCCAATGATGGCTCCAGCGATGGCTTGCCCGGCTGGATTCACTGCGCTCGCGTATTGGCGGCAGGCGCTTAGGTCGTGTGAGTAGCGCTCTGGAATGACGCCTTCAAGATCAATCACGGGCGTGTAGTTCGCGCCACCTCCGGCTCCGGGCGTGTTGGGGGCTGCGCACCCGGCGATGAGAGAGACCGACAGGGCGGAGCAGATGAGTTTTATGCGGATTGCCATGGCTACTCCAGACTTCCGAAGTCCGTGGCCTCTCGCAGGCGCCGCGGCAGTTTTCGCTTGGGAGCCGCCCACGATGTGCGTAGCGGATCTGACCGGGTGTCGCCGGCGGTCCCGCTGTCAGCAATTTTCTCGGTTAGAAAGCTCAGCCCCTGCAC
>NZ_JBFTPJ010000636.1:0-4759 GCF_056398445.1 Variovorax sp. 01T439_2 | reverse complement strand
ATGGTGCACAGCGGCAGGTAGTGGCCCTGCAGCTTGAGCGTGACCGCGCCCAGCGCCCAGGCCAGCGCAAAGGTGAAGGCGAGGCCGAGCGCCAGCCCGGCCCACGGCAGCAGCGCGGGGCCCACGGCGCCGCCCAGCCATGCGGCGGCCATGGGCGAGGTGCAGATCCACGCGGTGGCGTAGGCACCCATGCCGACGAACGCGGCCTGGCCGAAGGAGGTCATGCCGCCCACGCCGGTGAGCATCACCAGCCCGGCCGCGACCAGCGCATAGAGCCCGATGTTGCTGAGGACCGAGACCGTGAACTCCGGCAGGAAGCCCCAGGCGAGGGCCAGCGCCGCCACGCAGGCGAGCGTCAGCTGCCGGGGCGTGACCAGCGCGCGGCCGGCCGGTGCGGCGGCGGTTGCAGTGGTGCTGGACGGGGTGTTGTTCATTCCTCGTCCTCCACATGGTGGCTGTGCAGCGAACGCCACCACAGCACCGGAATGATCAGCGTGAAGACCAGCACCTCCTTGAACGGACTGGCCCAGAACGAGGCAAAGGCCTCGAGCTGCCCGACCAGCAGCGCACCCGCGAGCGCCAGCGGATAGCTCGCCAGCCCGCCCACGATGGCGGCGACGAAGCCTTTCAGCCCGATCAGGAAGCCGGTGTCGTAGTACACCGTGGTGAGCGGCGCAATCAGCAGGCCCGAGACCGCGCCGATGAGTGCCGCGAGCGCAAAGCTCAGGTCGCCCGAGAGCTCCGTCGGAATGCCCGACAGCCGGGCGCCCACGCGGTTGATGGCGGTGGCGCGCAGCGCCTTGCCGATCATCGAGCGGCCGAAGAACAGGAACATTGCAAGCACCAGCAGCAGCGTGACGCCAACCACCACCAGCGACTGCCCGCCGACCGGGATGCCGCCGATGTCGAAGCGCTCCTCGGAGAACGCCGTGGTGCGATAGCCCTCGGCACCGAAGAACAGAAGGCCCAGGCCTACCAGCACGCCATGCAGCGCGACGGAAACGATCAGCAGCATCAGCACGTTGGCGCTGGCCAGTGGCCGGTAGGCCAGGCGATAGAGCAGCGGCCCGAGCGGCATGATGAGCAGCAGCGTGGCGAGCGCCTGGCCCGCCATCGACGTGGGCTTGAGCAGCAGCACCAGCGCGGCCGCGGCCAGCGGCAGCACCACGCACCATGCGAGCGCGGAGGCCCAGTCGACCACCGCGCCGCGCTTCCAGCGCCAGAACTCGACCACCAGCACCATCGCCGCCAGCGCGAGCAGCAGCCACAGCGTGGCCGGCACGCGGCCGGCCTGCAGCACCGCCATCGAGAGCGCCCCGAAGGCGACGAACTCGCCTTGGGGAATGAAGATGACGCGCGTGACCGAGAACACCAGCACCAGCGCGAGCGCCATCAATCCGTAGACGGCGCCGTTCACGACGCCGTCCTGCCCCAGCAACAGGGCGATCTGCAGATCCATATAACTACAGCCTTCGGGCAACGCCCGTGAGTCAGGTCAGGAACACCGAGGAACCGGCTTTGCCGGGCCTCTGGTGTTGCCCCCGGTAGGGGGTGGGAGAAGCGACACGAAGTGCGCGAAGCCTGGGGGCGAGCCGAGTTTTCAGGGTTGGTATTTCCAGGCGCCGTTCTCGATCTTGACCATGACCCGGGCACGCTGGTCCAGGCCCAGGTGGTCGTTGGCAGTCATGTTGAACACGCCATGCGCGCCCGACACTTCCTTGACCTGCTCGAGCGCATCGCGCAGCGCCGCGCGGAACTCGGGCGTGCCGGGCTGCGCCTTCTTGAGCGCCACCGGCACGGCCGAGGTCATCAAGAGGCCCGCGTCCCAGGCGTGCGCGCCGAAGGTCGACACCGAGTTCTTGCCGTTCGCGGCCTCGTAGGCGGTGACGTAGGCCATGGCCGATTTCTTCACCGGATGGCTCGCGGGCAGCTGCTCGGCCACCAGCACCGGGCCGGCAGGCAGGAAGGTGCCTTCCACGTCCTTGCCGCCGACGCGCAGGAAGTCGGCATTGGCCACGCCGTGCGTCTGGTACATCTTGCCGGTGTAGCCGCGCTCCTTGAGCGTCTTCTGCGGCAGCGCGGCCGGCGTGCCCGAGCCCGCGACCAGCACCGCGTCGGCCTTGGCGGCCATGATCTTCAGCGCCTGGCCGGTCACCGAGGTGTCGGTGCGCGCATAGCGCTCGTTGGCCACGATCTTGAGCTTCTTCAGCTCCGCCGCCTTGGCGAATTCCTGCGACCAGCCCTCGCCGTAGGCATCGGAAAAGCCGATGAAGGCCACCGTCTTCACGCCGCTCGCGGCCATGTGCTCGGCAATCGCGAGCGACATCATGATGTCGTTCTGCGGCGTCTTGAAGACCCACTGCTTCTTGGCGTCCATGGGCTCCACGATGCGGGCCGACGCGGCAATGGAGATCATCGGCGTCTTGGCTTCGCTCACCACGTCGATCATTGCGAGCGAGTTGGGCGTGGTGGTCGAGCCCAGCACGATGTCGACCTTGTTCTCGGCGATGAGCTTGCGCGTGTTGGCCACCGCGGCCGTGGTGTCGGAGGCATCGTCCAGCACGATGTAGTTGATCTTCTGGCCGCCGATGGTCTTGGGCATCAGCGCAATGGTGTTCTTCTCGGGAATGCCGAGCGAGGCGGCCGGGCCGGTGGCCGACAGCGTCACGCCCACATTGACGTCGGCCCAGGCCGCGGCGGCGGTGGCGCACAGCGCGGCGATCAGCAGGGGCTTGAAGAAGAATTTCATTTTGGACTTGTCTCCGGGTTGAAAAATCGTTGTGGCGTCAACGCTCGTCGAAGGACAAGGTGACGCGTTCTGTGAGAGGGTGGGCCTGGCAGGTCAGCACGAATCCCGCGGCTACTTCATTCTTGTCGAGCGCAAAGTTTCTTTCCATGCGGACTTCCCCCTCCACCAGCTTCGCGCGGCAGGTGCCGCACACGCCGGAGGTGCAGGAGAACGGCACCTCGAGCCCGGCGGCCGACGCCGCATCGAGGATGCTCGGCTGCCCTTCGGTGAAAGTGATCTCGCGCTGCAGCCCGTCGCGCACGATGGTGATGCGCGCCTGCTTGGCATCGCCGGGCAGCGCTTCGTGCACCACCGCACCCACCTGGCCCGCCGACGCGGCCGAAGGCAGCGCGACGCGTGCACTGGCGGGCTCGATCGGCACGAAGAAGCGGCCCTGCGGCGCCATCACCTGCACCGTGTCGCCGGGCTGCAGGTGCGCGTTGATCCAGTTGGAGAACACGCCGCCCTGCACCTTGCGCACGCCCACGCGCAACTCGCCGTCGTCCAGGCCGGCGCAGATCGAATAGGAGCGGCGCAGGTCCTGCCCGTCGATGTCGCGGCGCAGCGTGAGGTATTGGCCCTGCGTGAAGCCGAAGACCTGCTGCAGCGCGGGCGGCACTTCGAAGGAGACGATGACGGCTTCCGAAGTGTCGGGCTCGACGGCCTTCACGCGCAGGGGATGGAAGAGGGTGCTCATCGCTCAGATCGGCTTGAAGTGTTCGAAGGGTTCGCGGCAAGTCATGCAGCGATACAGGGCCTTGCAGGCGGTGGAGCCGAAGGCGGAGAGGCGTTCGGTGTGCTCGCTCGCGCAGCGCGGGCAGGCAATGCGTTCGCCGCCGGCGATGCGGCCGAAGAGGCGGATGGGCATGGCGGTGCTGGCTGCAGCTTCGGGCGTGAGGTGGGCCGGCGGCGCGATGCCGTAGGCCTTGAGCCTGGCGCGGCCTTCTTCGCTGATCCAGTCGCTGCTCCAGGCGGGCGCGCGCCGCAGCGTGGCGCGTGCGCGGCCGAGGCCCGCCTTTTCGATGGCGGCCAGCACGTCGTGCTCGATGGCCTCGGTCGCGGGGCAGCCCGAGTAGGTCGGCGTGAGCACGATCTCCAGCCCGTCCTCATGTTCGATCACCTCGCGCACGATGCCCAGGTCGCAGACCGACACGGCCGGCACCTCGGGGTCGAGCACGGTGTGCAGCACGGCCCAGGCCGCGTCGATGCGCGATGCAATGGCGGTGCTCACCACACGCCTCCGGGATAGCTGCGCTGCAGGTGCTGCATCTCGGCCAGGATGTAGCCCATGTGCTCGCTGTGCACGCCCTGCTTGCCGGTGCTGCGGAAGGCGGTCTCCTGCGGCATGGCGAGCCCGGCGGCGTCGAGCACCTGCTGCATCTCGGCGAGCCACGGTTCGCGCAGTTCGCTCCATGCGGGGCCGAGGCCGCTCGCGCTGGCTTGCGCATCGACCACATCGCTCTCGAACAGCTCGGGCATGTAGAGCCAGAGCTGCTTCAGCGCCTTTTCCGTGCGGCGGCGCGATTCGTCGGTGCCGTCGCCGAGCCGCACGACCCAGTCGCCGGAATGCTGCTGGTGGTAGCGCGCTTCCTTCACGGCCTTGCCGGCGATGGCGGCCACCTCGGCATCGCTCGATGCGGCAAGGCGCTGCCACAGCAGCTTGAGCAGCGTGGCGACCATGGTGTTGCGCACCACGGCAAAGGCAAAGTCGCCGCGCGGCAGCTCGACCAGCGTGAGGTTGAAGTAGTCGCGCTCGTCGCGCAGGTAGGCGAGCTGGTCTTCGTCATGTTCGCGGCCTGCGCCTTCGAGCTTGCCGGCGTGCGTGAGCAGTGCGCGGGCCTGGCCGACGAGGTCGAGCGCGATGTTGGCCATCGCGATGTCTTCTTCCAGCACGGGCGCATGGCCGCACCATTCGCCGAGGCGCTGCGCGAGCACGAGGCAGGTGTCGCCTATGCGCAGCAGGTATTGCAC
>NZ_JBFTPJ010000635.1:0-5051 GCF_056398445.1 Variovorax sp. 01T439_2 | reverse complement strand
TCACTTGCCAGTTGTCGATGACCTCCATGTCCTCGGTCACGTCGCGATCGGCCGCGAAGTAATTGATGGTTTCGTAGCCGGACATCGGCTCGTGCATCGTGACGTCGTCGGTCAGCACCAGCGTATGCTGGTTCTTGTCGTGCTTGAAGTAGTAGTAGATGCCTTCGAGTTCCATGAGCCGGCTCACGAAGGCAAAGTCCGTCTCGTTGTACTGCACGCAGTGCTCCCACTGGCGATAGGTGCCGGTGAGCTTCTTCTCGAAGGCGAAGTTGTAGTCGCCGAATACGTCCTCGAGAACTTCGACGACCGTCTTGTTCTGGAAGATCTTGTTGTCGCTGGAGCGCGTGAGATACCAGAGCCATGGGCGCACCGAAGCACGATAGACGGTGTGGCGCGAGGTACCGCCTTCGCGTCCGATCATGGAGAAGCGGACCACCTGGCCGTTCAGGAAACGGGGCGCGCCGGCCGTCTGGATCTCCAGGGCCATGGGTTTTCCGAGCACCGCCTTCATGTCGATCGACGCGCTCGGGCTCAGCAGGTCGACCTCGAATTCGAACAACTGCGACAGTCCCTCGGTGCCATGCATCGAGCGGAACTGGAGCTGGTCTTCCCCAAGCGGGGTGTGCGCTCGTACGACTCTGGCCATGAGTTTGTCTCCTTGTCTTCTTAGGCTTCGGAAAATTCGTACCGGAAGTCGTCGCCCGCTGCGGACAGCCGCACGCCGGCGAGCTTGCGCGCACTGACGGTGGCGCCGATGACTTCTTCGCTCAATCGCGGCAGGATGGTGTGCGTGAGGATCGCATCGATCATCCGCCCACCCGACTCGATGGCGGTGCAACGGCGCGCCACCAGTTCGACGGCGCTGTTGTCGTAGTCCAGCGCAATGCCATGGTTCGCATCGAGGCGGGTGGCAATGCGGTCGAGCTGGAGGCGAATGATGCGATGCAATGCGTCGGCTTGCAACGGGTAATAAGGCACTACAACCAGCCGGCCCAGCAGCGCCGGCGCGAACACCTTGAGCAGCGGTTCGCGCAGCGCGGCTGCGAGCGGCTCGGGGTCGGGGCGCAGGGTCGGGTCTTCGCACAGCTGCATGACCAGGTCGGTGCCGACGTTCGACGTCATGATGATCACGGTGTTGCGGAAGTCGATGTGGCGGCCCTCGCCGTCTTCCATCCAGCCCTTGTCGAACACCTGGAAGAAGATCTCGTGCACGTCGGGGTGGGCCTTCTCGATCTCGTCGAGCAGCACCACGCTGTAGGGCCGGCGGCGCACGGCCTCGGTGAGCACGCCGCCTTCGCCGTAGCCCACGTAGCCGGGCGGCGCGCCCTTGAGCGTGGAGACGGTGTGCGACTCCTGGAACTCGCTCATGTTGATGGTGACGAGGTTCTGCTCGCCGCCGTAGAGCGCCTCCGACAGCGCGAGCGCGGTCTCGGTCTTGCCCACGCCCGAGGGGCCGCACAGCAGGAACACGCCCACCGGCTTGTTCGGGTTGTCGAGCCGCGCGCGCGCGGTGCGGATGCGCCGCGAGATGGTCTCCAGCGCGTCGGGCTGGGCCACCACGCGGGCCGAGAGGATCTCGCCGAGGCGCAGCACCGACTGCGCATCGTCGCGCACCATGCGGCCGATCGGAATGCCGGTCCAGTCGGCCACCACGGTGGCAACGGCCTGCGCGTCGACGGCCGCCAGGATGAGCGGCGATTCGCCCTGCAACTGCACGAGCTTGTCCTGCGCCTGGTCGAGTTCGGCGCGGATCTCTTCGGGCGTTCTTTCGGGCTCCGTCGGAGCGGGCTCGGCTTCAACTGGAGCTTCGGCCTCGTCGCCCTCTTCCTCTTTGGCCTCGGCCCGCACCGGCACTGCATCGGGCGAGAGCAGCTTGCGCAGCGCCACGATGCGCTCCACGAGCACGCTTTCTTCCGCGCGCCGCTGCTCCAGCAGGCCGAGCTCGGCCTGCGCCGCCGCCACCTGGGCCGCGATGTCTTCCACGCGCTGGTGCTCGCCGACGCCGATCGCCGCCTCGCGCCCCGCAATGCCCGACTCGATGCCCAGCACCTCGATGCGGCGCTGCAGGTCTTCGATCGCCGCGGGCAGCGCATGCTGGCTCAGGGCCACGCGCGCGCAGGCCGTGTCGAGCAGGCTCACGGCCTTGTCGGGCAGCTGGCGCGCGGGGATGTAGCGGTGCGACAGGCTCACGGCCGCTTCGAGCGCGGCGTCCAGGATGAGCACGCCATGGTGCTTCTCGAGCTCGGCCGAGATGCCGCGCAGCATGACCACGGCCTTGGACTCGGTGGGCTCGTGCACCTGGATGGTCTGGAAGCGCCGCGTGAGCGCCGGGTCCTTCTCGATGTACTTCTTGTACTCGGACCAGGTGGTCGCGCCGATGGTGCGCAGCCGCCCACGCGCGAGCGCCGGCTTCAGCAGGTTGGCCGCATCGCCGGTGCCGGCGGTGCCGCCCGCGCCGACCAGCGTGTGCACCTCGTCGACGAACAGCACGATGGGCTTGGGGCTCTTCTCGACCTCGTCGATCACCTGGCGCAGCCGCTGCTCGAACTCGCCCTTCACGCCCGCGCCGGCCTGCAGCAGCGTGGGGTCGAGCACCCACAGCGACACGTCCTTGAGCGAGGGCGGCACGTCGCCCGCCGCAAGGCGCGAGGCCAGGCCCTCGACCACTGCCGTCTTGCCCACGCCCGCCTCGCCCGTGAGCAGCGGATTGTTCTGCCGCCGGCGCATCAGGATGTCGATGATCTGGCGGATCTCGTCGTCGCGGCCGTAGACCGGATCGAGCTCGCCCGCACGCGCCTTGGCCGTGAGGTCGCTCGCGTACTTGGCCAGCGCCGAGCCGCCCGCGGCGGCGCCGTCGCCCTGGTGGGACTCCGCCGGGGCGGCTTGCCCCGGCGCGGCCGCGGCGTCGAAGTCGTCCTCGGGCGAGCCCTCGGTCCATGCGGGAAGCTGGGCGATGAGAACGTCGGGCACGATCTTGTCGAACTCGCGCGAGATGCCCGAGAGCACCTGGCGCAGCCCCGGCGTCTTGACGATGCCCGCGAGCAGGTAGGCACCGCGGATCGACGTGGCCTCGAAGCGCAGGCTCGCATAGACCCAGGCGCGCTCGACGGCGTTGTCGACGTGCTCCGAGATGTCGCTGATCGAGGTGGCGCCGTGCGGCAGCCGGTCGAGCGCGCGCACCAGGTCCTGCTCGACCGCATCGAGGTTGAGGCCGGCGCGCTTGACGATGCGCAGCAGGTCGCTGTCCTGCAGTTGCAGGATCTGGTGCAGCCAGTGCACCAACTCCACGTAGGCATTGCCGCGCAGCTTGGCGAAGGCGGTGGCGGTCTCCAATGCCTTGTAGAGCATCGGATTGAGCTACGCGAACTCGATGCCCACGTACTGGCGCACCCAGTCGACCACCTGCTGCAGGCGCTTGCTGCCCGGCAGGAAGTCGCGGAACTCGCGCTGCGAGAGCGGGCCGAGTTCGAGCCTGAACTTGCCCTGCGCATCGCGCACCGCCAGCCCGACGGTGGCGCCGGCGCCCAGCTTCTGGTTGCGCCCGGAAGTGCCGATGCGGCTGATCTCGCGCTCGTCGAGCATCACCCAGTCGCTCACGAACTCCTCGACGCGCACAGGCACGTCGAAATACAGCCGCAGGATCTGGATCAGCCCCTCGGGGTTGCGCGTCTGGCGCACGAGGTGCCCGGCCATGAAGGTGCGCGCATGGTCGGCGATGCGGTCGCGTTCCTTCAGGCCCGGCTGCCCCATGTTCATGAGGCTGGCCACGTAGTCGACGAAGCGGTGGCCGTCGGGGCGGTCCAGGCTGTTGACCGACTGGGCATCGGCCCAGGCCCGGTAGAACAGCAGGATGAGCCGGTGATGGAACAGGTCGGCGAAGGCGCTGAGCGTGTTGTCGCTGTGGTGGCGCTTGCGCTCGCGCGCGTACTCGGTCAGGTGCAGCGGCAGCGGCCCGTTGGGGCCGAACAGGCCGAAGCCGTAGATCGAGATGCGCGGCGGGCCGTCGCCGTCGACATCGACGCCCGAGACGTTCGAGGGCGCAAAGGCCATCGACGGCTCCTGGCCCAGCCGCAAAGGCTCGTCGAGCGGGCGCGGCGCGCGGCCCAGCAGCGGATGGCTGCCGTGCGCATCGAGGCGGCGCAGCAGCATGAACAGGTCGTGCTCGAAAGGCTGGTCGACCAGGCCGGCCCACAGGACCGGATCGGCTTCGGCCGCACCGCGCCGCGCGGGTGCCGCGGCATGCTCGGGCGCGGCATGCTCGACCGCAGCCGGCGGCGCCTGCTGCGAATCGTCGGCGAGCTCGGCTGTGGTGCGCATGCTCATACGGCGGGGCGGCGTCCGATGCGCGGCGTCCAGCGCGCGATCTCGCCGCGCTGCAGGCTGGAGAGCGCGAACTCGGTGAACGCGTTGAGCGACACGTGCCGGCTGAAGAATTGCTCCAGCACGGCGCCGAAGAGATAGGGGCTCGCGCCCGAGAAGGCCACTTCGTCGATCTTCAGCGCGATTTCCACCCCGCGCCCGAAGACGATCGGCCCCGGCTCGGGCAGGCGGCGGAACACCGGCGCCAGCGCCATCGAGCGCACGCCCTGGATCTGGCGGCGCACCGCGGGGTCGGCCAGGTTGCCGTAGAGGTCGAGCATCTCGCGCAATGCGGCCGCGCCCTGCGTGGCGTCGACGTCGGTCAGGCTCAGGTAGTTGAGGCCCAGGTGGCTGATCAGGCGCCAGGTGAGCGCACCCTCCGCCAGCGCCGGATAGGGCCGCGACGGCCCGCGCAGGATGCGGATGCCGCGCACCGGCGCCGACACGCGCAGCGAGAAGTCCGACTCCAGCCCGGTGGGCAGCAGCAGCGGCAGGTCGCGGTTGGTGCACAGCGCGTCGATGGTGATGTGGCGCAGGCTGTGCGGAAAGGGCGCGTCGTGCTGGTCGACCAGCGACACGTACACCTCGCTGCCGGTGTAGCTGGTGCGCGTGCCCTGCGCGCGTGCGCGGTCGGACACCAGGCGCGGCTCGCGGCGCAGCGAGAAGTACGCGCCGAAGTCGCCGTCGTCGGC
>NZ_JBFTPJ010000634.1:0-3525 GCF_056398445.1 Variovorax sp. 01T439_2 | reverse complement strand
CTGGTGGCACTGTGCACGTCTCTGTTGAAGCGAAGCGTGCGCGGCGGCTTGATAATCGTTGGCGAGATCAACCTTGGGGGCTCGATCGAACCCGTCCACAACGCGGTCACGATCGCCGAGATCGCCGTTGAGAAAGGCGCGACGTCGCTGCTGATGCCGGTGGCGTGTCGGCGCCAGTTGGTCGACTTGTCCGACGACATGGCGACCAAGATCGACATCCAGTTCTACTCCGACGCCCGCGACGCGCTATTGAAGTCCATGTCCGAGTGACCCCAAAGGAACAACACCATGCCATTAACCTCGGCAGGGCGGTTGCCGACTACCTGACGGCGCATCCTGAAGAGAAGTTCTCTACTCGACAGATTGCCGAGTAGATCTTCGCGACCTTCCCGGCCGAGTGCCACGCCAAGAAGGCAGCCGCCACGCGCTGGAAACCGACGCGGACCTGCTGCAGCAGCCGGTTGCGGAGATCGGCTCACAGCACCCGCGCCTGCAGAAGAAGCATCCCGGCCTCAAGACGACCGAGGGCCGGCCAAGGAAGTACTACTTCTCGGAGAGAAGTCCGACAGCGCCGAGGTCGCACTGCCGAGAACACCGGTGTCGCAGCAGCGTCGACAAAATCGGCTCGAAGCGTCCTCATGCGATGCATCCAAGCCATGCATTGAAATTTATCGGTACTTTTGTCGGTATCTTTTTTCTACCAGACCAAAGAATCCAATATCCATGCGGATTTTTGAAATACCTGCGATTCCTGTCGAAGCACCAAAGACCCGAATCACGGCGTCTCACCCCACATCAAAAACCCGCACGCTCCTGGGCGTAGCGGGTCGACGGCCCGATCGCCGGCCGGCAGTTCAGTGCGGGATCAGGTCCAAGCACTGCCGACGGCGCCACGCGGCGCTGCGCACGGTTTGGCCGTCATCGAACACGACTTTGTACTGGCATACGAGGTAGTTGGCCGATTGCGGCATTTGGAACTTGAACTGGTAGTCCCACTCAGTGCCGAGCGCGCCGCGCTGCTGCCTCAGCGCCTGCCCGAGCACGGCGAGCACCTGGGCCTGATTGATCCCGGGCTTGATCTCGCGAAAGCGCTCGGGCCGCGACACGATGCCGTCGCGCAGAAAGGGCTCCTTGAAGTCGGGGCGGCGCGCCTCGACGTCGCGATAGTCCAGCTTGTCGGGGTTGCTCACGGGGTCTACAGGGTTATCGCGCRCCGCCACATGGGTGGCGGTGCCGAGCAGCGCGGCGGCGAGCGCGAAGGCGGCAACGGTGGGTGATGCGTGCGGGGTCTTTTTCATGGCTGGCTTCCTCTTGGGTCGGATGGGATTCTTGGGAGAGATGAGCGCGCGCGAATCAGCGCTCGCGCATGGCTTCGCGCGCCTTGTTCAGCGGCTTGGTCAGGTAGTCCCACACGGTCTTGCGGCCGGTGCGGATGTCGGCGGTGGTCACCATGCCAGGCACGATGGGCATGCGGCGGCCGGCCTTGTCGGTCAGTGCGTCRGAGTCGGTGCGCACGAGCACGGGGTAGTAGACGATCTCGGGCTTGACCTCGTCGCGCTGCGTGTCGGGTGCGATGGTCACCACACGCCCTTTGAGGCCGCCGTACACGGCGTAGTCATAGGCGGTGACCTTGATCTGCGCCTCCTGCCCGGGCCGCATGAAGGCGATGTCGCGAGGCGAGATGCGCGCTTCGACCAGCAACTGGTCGTCCAGCGGCACGAGGGTCAGGAGCGAGCCGTTGGGCGGCACGACGCCGCCGATGGTGGTGACCTGCAAGCTCTTGACGATGCCGCGCACGGGCGAGTTCAGGGTGAGCCGCTCGAGCGAGTCTGCACGCCCGCGCACCACGGACGACAAGGACTTCACCTCGGCATCGGCCTTGGCGAGTTCCTCGCGGCTGCGCACCATGTAGTTCGATCGCGCCTCGGAGATCTTCAGCTCCAGGTCGGCGGCCTGGCGTTGCAGGCGGATGAGCTCGACGTTGCTGGCCGCGCCGCTCACCTGCAGCGAGCGCGTGATGTCGAGCTCTTTGCGCACGAGCGCAAGCGCCTGGCCCAGGCCTGAAACGGTGTCGCGCATGCTGCCCTGCCGCGAGCGGAAGAGCGCGCTTTCGGAGTCGACCAGCTGCGCGTACGCCTTCAGCTCGGCGGGGAACTGAAGGGTGCTATGCCCTTCCACCTCGGCGCGCAGGCGCACGCTGCTGGCCAGTGCGGCGCGGTAGCGCGCGGCGGTTTCTTCCACGCTCGATTCGCCGCGCGTCGGGTCGAGCTGCGCGAGCACCTCGCCCTTCTCGACGATCTGGCCTTCGTGCACGCGCAGCTCGGCAAGGATGCCGCCTTCGAGCGACTGGATGCGCTGCTCACGCGAGCTGGGAATCACCTTGCCCATGCCGCTGGACACTTCGTCGATTTCGAAGCACCAGGCCCACACGAAGAACGCGAGCAGAAAGAGCGCGATGAACCACACGACGCGCGCGGAGCCGCTGGCGCGGGCCTCGTCGAAGTCGCCGGCGCCGCCGGGGCCCCACACGGTGGCGGTGGATACCTGCGCAGGCACCGGTGCCTTGGTCAATGTCACGGCGTTCATGCCTGTGCCTCCTTGCCACGGCCCGCGAGGGCCGTTGTCTCGCGCGATACGGCCGCGCCCTGGCGCAGCCGCGCCATCACCTGGTCGCGCGGCCCGTCGAGCACGACGGCGCCGCCGTCCACCACGAGGATGCGGTCCACCGCATCGAGCACGGCCGGGCGGTGCGTGGCGAGCACCAGCGTGCGGCCTGCGGACAGAGCGCGCAGTTGTTCGATCACTTCGCGCTCGGCCACTTCGTCGAGCGAGGCGGTGGGCTCGTCGAGCAGCAGCACGCTGGGGCGGCGCAGCATGAGCCGCGCGAGCAGCAGGCTCTGGCGCTGCCCGCCCGAGAGGCCGCGCCCGCCTTCCAGCAGCGGATGGTCCAGCCCGGTGGGCAGGCGGCGCACGAAGGCCCAGGCGCCGGTGGCTTGCAGGGCGGTGATCAGTTCGGCATCGGTGGCATGGGGCGTGCCCATCTGCAGGTTCTCGCGCAGGGTGCCGTGAAACAGGCGCGCGTCTTGCGCGAGCAGGCCGACGTCGCGGCGCACGTCGGCGGGGTCGATGTGGGCCATCGACACGCCGTCGAGCACCACGCTGCCCGCGCGCGGTTCGATGAGACCCGACAGCGCCTGCAGCAGCGTCGACTTGCCCGCACCGTTGCACCCGAGAACGGCAATGCGCTCGCCAGGGCCGATGTGCAGCGCCTTCACGTGCAGCGCGGTGGTCTGGCCGTCGTGGCTGAAGACGGCGTCGCGCAGCGTGTAGTCGCCCTGCACGGCGGGCCGGTGCACGCGCGTCTCATGGGGCGGGTGGTCGACCGGGAGCTTCATGAGCTGGTCGAGCGATTCGCCGGCCACCTTGGCCTGCTGCCAGCGGTTGAGCACCTGCGTCACGCCGGCCAGCGGCGCGAGCATGCGGGTCGACAAAATCGATGCGGCCACGAGCACGCCGGTGCTCATC
>NZ_JBFTPJ010000633.1:0-3537 GCF_056398445.1 Variovorax sp. 01T439_2 | reverse complement strand
ACGCTCCCGCCGATGGGGTGCCTTGCGCAGCGAAATAAAGGAGGAGGCCGCAGGCCGGAGGACATTCGCGGAGCAAGGTACCCCGTCGGCGGGAGCGCGCCCCGAACAGCAGCCTCACCAAACAAGACTCTTCAACCCAACAGATCGCAAAACAAAACCGAGACCATCGACCATGAAAACATCTCCTCTCGCATTGCTGAACGACCCGACCCTCCTGAAGACAGACGCGCTGATTGCCGGCGAATGGATTCAAGGCAAGAGCCGCTTCGATGTGAACGACCCTGCCACAGGACAGAAGCTGGTCGACGTGGCCAACCTCACGCGCGCGGATGCCGCACTCGCCATTGCCGCCGCCGACAAGGCCCTGGCCGCCTGGCGCGGCAAGACCGGCAAGGAGCGCAGCATCGTGCTGCGCAGGTGGTTCGACCTCTTGATCGCCAACACCGAAGACCTCGGCCGCCTGATGACCGCCGAACAGGGCAAGCCCTTTGCCGAGGCCAAGGGCGAGGTCGTCTACGGCGCGAGCTTCGTCGAGTGGTTTGCCGAGGAAGCCAAGCGCGTGAACGGCGAGGTGCTGCCGCAGTTCGACAACAACCGGCGCCTCCTGGTGATGAAGCAGCCCATCGGCGTGTGCGCGGCGATCACGCCGTGGAATTTTCCGCTCGCCATGATCACGCGCAAGGTGGCGCCGGCGCTGGCCGCGGGCTGCACGGTGGTCATCAAGCCGGCCGAGCTCACGCCGCTCACGGCGCTGGCCGCCGCCGAACTGGCCATGCGCGCCGGCATTCCGGCGGGCGTGCTCAACGTGCTCACGGCCGACAGTGGCAACAGCATCGCGATCGGCAAGGAGCTGTGCGAGAGCGGCGTCGTGCGCCATCTGAGCTTCACGGGCTCCACTGAGGTCGGCCGCATCCTCATGAGCCAGTGCGCGCCGACGGTCAAGAAGCTGTCGCTGGAACTCGGCGGCAACGCGCCCTTCCTGGTGTTCGACGATGCGGACGTGGATTCGGCCGTCGAGGGCGCCATGGCCAGCAAGTACCGCAACGCCGGCCAGACCTGCGTGTGCGCGAACCGGCTGTATGTGCAGGAAGGCCTCTACGACGCCTTCGTCGAGAAGTTCGCGGCCAGGGTCAAGGCGCTGAAGGTCGGCAACGGCTTTGAAGATGGCGTGGTGCAGGGCCCGCTGATCGAGGACGCGGCCATCGACAAGGTGCAGCGGCATGTGGCCGACGCCATTGCCAAGGGCGGCCGCGTGCTGGCGGGCGGCCACCGGATGCAGGGCCAGTTCTTCGAGCCCACCGTGATTGCCGACGCCAGCGCCGACATGCTGTGCGCGCGCGAAGAAACCTTCGGGCCGTTCGCGCCGGTGTTCCGCTTCAAGACCGAGCAGGAGGGCATCGATGCGGCGAACAACACCGAGTTCGGCCTCGCGAGCTACTTCTACACCCGCGACGTCGGCCGGATCTTCCGCGTGGCGGAAGCGCTGGAATACGGCATGGTGGGCATCAACGCCGGCGTGATCGCCACCGAGCATGTGCCCTTCGGCGGCGTGAAGCAGTCGGGCCTGGGACGCGAAGGCTCGCACCACGGCATGGACGACTACGTCGAGATCAAGTACCTCTGCCTGGGCGATATCCAGAAATAGGAAACCAGGCTGGGCGGGGGCAGCGCCCCGCCCTGCCCGCTACCGCGCCAGCACCGGCGCCAGGGCCACGCCGGTGTGCGTGCCGAGCCGCACCACTTCCTCCGGCGGCGCCGCGGCCACGATGCGCCCGCCGGCGTTGCCGCCCTCGGGCCCGAGGTCGATGATCCAGTCGGCCTCGGCGATCAGGTCGAGGTCGTGCTCGATCACCACCACGCTGTGGCCGCCGTTCACCAGCCGGTGCAGCACGTGGATCAGCTTCTCGACGTCGGCCATGTGCAGGCCCACGGTCGGCTCGTCGAGCACGTACAGCGTGTGCGGCGCCTTCTGGCCGCGGCGCGTGACGTCGTCGCGCACCTTGCTGAGCTCGGTCACCAGCTTGATGCGCTGCGCCTCGCCGCCCGAGAGCGTGGGCGAGGGCTGGCCCAGCGTGAGGTAGCCCAGCCCCACGTCCTTCAGCAGCTGCAGCGGATGGCTGATGTTGGGCATGGCCGCGAAGAACTCGACCGCCTCGTCCACTTCCATCTGCAGCACCTCGCCGATGCTCTTGCCGCGCCAGCTCACGGCCAGCGTTTCGGGATTGAAGCGCGCGCCATGGCAGACCTCGCAGGGCACCTTCACGTCGGGCAAAAAGCTCATCTCGATGGTGCGCACGCCCGCGCCGTCGCAGCCGGGGCAGCGGCCTTCGCCGGTGTTGAAGCTGAAGCGGGCCGGGCCGTAGCCGCGCGCCTTGGCTTCGAGCGTGTCGGCGAACAGCTTGCGGATGGTGTCCCAGAAGCCGATGTAGGTGGCCGGGCAGCTGCGCGGCGTCTTGCCGATGGGGGTCTGGTCGACCTCGAGCACGCGGTCGATGCTCTCGTAGCCTTCGACGCGGTCGCAGCCGGACCAGGCCGGGCGCTTGCCCGCGGCGTCGGCGTCGCGGCCGGCCTTGGTCATGCGCTGGACCACGATGCCATGCACGCTGGCCAGCAGCACGTCGCGCGCGAGCGTGGACTTGCCCGAGCCGCTCACGCCGGTCACCACCACCAGGCGGTGCAGCGGCAGCGTGGCGGTCACGTCCTGCAGGTTGTGCAGATCGGCGCCGTGCACCGTGAGCCAGGCATTGGCACTCGCTCCCTCCCCTCCCGGGGGAGGGTTGGGGTGGGGGCTCGCGGCGTTTGCACGGCCAGCGGTCTTCTTCGAGGCCGTCGTGCCCCCTCCCCGGCCCTCCCCCGGAAGGGGAGGGAGAGGAACCAATCGCCGTTCGTGCAAGGGATGCTTGATCGCATCGCGCAGGTAGCGCCCGGTCTGCGAATCGCCCGCCTTCTGGATGTCGGCGACCGAGCCCTCGGCCACGAGGCGGCCGCCGCGCTTGCCGGCGCTCGGGCCGATGTCGATGATGTGGTCGGCGCGGCGGATGGTGTCTTCGTCGTGCTCCACCACCACCAGCGTGTTGCCCTTGTCGCCGAGCTTGTGCAGCGCGTCCAGCAGGATCTGGTTGTCGCGTGCATGCAGGCCGATGGTCGGCTCGTCGAGCACGTAGCACACGCCCTGCAGGTTGCTGCCGAGCTGCGCGGCCAGGCGGATGCGCTGCGCCTCGCCGCCGCTCAGCGTGGGCGCGCCGCGGTCGAGCGTGAGGTAGCCCAGGCCCACTTCTTCGAGGAATTCGAGCCGGCTCCTGATCTCGGGCACCAGGTCGCGCGCGATCTCGGCTTCGCGGCCCGTGAGCGCCAGGCCTTCGAACCACTGCCGCACCTCGGTCACGCTCATGCGCGCGAGCTCGGTGATGCCGATGCCGCCCATGCCGTCGGCGACGGATGCGCCGAAGCCCACCGCGCGCGCCGTGGCATTGAGCCGCGTGCCTTCGCAGGTCGGGCAGGCGGTGTCGGCCAGGTCTTCGGTCGGCCAGGTCTTCG
>NZ_JBFTPJ010000632.1:0-3541 GCF_056398445.1 Variovorax sp. 01T439_2 | reverse complement strand
GCGCCTGGGCATGCCCAGCGCGGAAGAAGTGCAGGCGCTGCGCGAAGAAGTCATTCGGCTGCGCGAACGCCTCGCGCAACTCGAGCCCAGGAACGCCGGCCCGCGCGGCAGCGGCAAGCGCTGAGCGCCAGCCCAGCGAAGCACCGACGCACGCAGCAGCATCAGCCGGTTGTGGCCAGTTCCAACACCACGCGCGACCGCATCCTGCAGGCCAGCCTCGCGCTGTTCAATGCGCAAGGCCTGGCGGCGGTGTCCACGCACAAGATCGCGGCCGAGCTCGGCAYCAGCCCGGGCAACCTGCACTACCACTTCAAGGCCAAGCAGCTGATCGTTGAGTGGCTGTTCCGGCGCTTCGAGCAGCGGCTCGAAGTGCTCGACGGCTCCGCGGGTTCGATCACCGCCATCGACGACCTCTGGCTCGCGCTGCACCTGCGCTTCGAGGCCATCGACCAGTACCGCTTCATCTACCGCGACATGGCCTTCCTGGCCGGCGAATACCCCGCGCTCGGCCAGCGCGCGCAAGCGCTTACCGCGCAGAACCTGCTGGCGGCCCAGGCGCTGTGCGAAGGGCTGGTGGCCTCGGGCGTGATCGAGACCAGCGCCGAGCAGGCCCGCATCCTCGCCCTGCAGATGGTCTTCACCACCACCTGCTGGCTTTCGTTCGAACGCCTGGTGCCGGGGCGCGACGCGCTCGCGCAGGCCGACCCGGGATTGGCGGCCTTCTACACGCTCACCCTGATTTCCCCGTATGTTTCCAGCGAATCGAGGGCTTACCTTGATTACCTGCGGGGCAAATACCTCGGATAAAGATCGCTGTTGTCCGACGGGGCGGTGAAACTTTGGTTCGCCATGCTCGTCCCACAGAACAAAGAACAGAAAGGAAAGCCGCCCTCATGACCACCGCCACCCGAGACCCCATCGCGCCGCCGTCCGGCCTGCTGCTGCTGGCCGAGGCGCGCGCGCTCTGGGAAACGGGCGCCGGCATCGCGATGTGGCCGCTGCTGCAGCTCGCGCCGCGCGGCGACGGGCATCCGGTGCTCGTGCTGCCCGGCCTCGTGGCGGGCGACGGCTCCACGCTGGTGCTGCGCCGCTACCTGTGCAGCCGCGGCTACGACGCGCACGGCTGGGGCCAGGGCCGCAACTTCGGCCCGCGCGAAGGCGTGGAAGACGGCATGCTCGCGCTCTTGAAATCGCTCGCTGAAAAGAGCGGCCAGAAGGTCAGCGTGATCGGCTGGAGCCTGGGCGGCGTCTATGCGCGGCTGCTGGCATCGGCGCAGCCGGCGCTGGTGCGCAACGTCATCACCCTGGGCAGCCCGTTCTCCGGCAGCCCGCGCGCCACCAATGCATGGCGCGTGTACGAGGGCGTGAGCGGCCAGAGTTCGCACGACCCGCGCCGCATGAAGTTCGTGCAGCCCACGCCGCCGGTGCCCACGACCTCGATCTTCAGCCGCACCGATGGCGTCGTCGCCTGGCGCTGCAGCCTCGAGAAGCCGGGGCCGCAGGCGGAAAACATCGAGGTGGTGGCGAGCCACCTGGGGCTGGGCGCGCATCCGGCGGTGCTCTATGCGCTGGCCGACCGGCTGGCGCAGCCGGAGGGCGAGTGGAAGCCCTTCAACCGCGGCCTGCTCGGGCCGCTGGTCTATCCCGATCCGAGCCGCAAGGCCTGACTGAACTGCGGCGGGGCTACGCTCCCGCCCAGACGTCCAGCACATAGCGCTGGTCGGCAATCATCTGGTCCATCCACGCCGCGCCGTCGTGGCCGTGCCCCCGCGCCAGGTCGGCCAGCGTGCGCCGCACGTCGGGTTCCATGCGCGAACCGTCGCCGCACACGTAGATCACGCCGCCCGCTTCGAGCAGCTTCCACACGGCCGCGCCCTGCTCGCGGATCAGGTCCTGCACATAGACCTTGCGCTCGCCCGCGCGCGAGAACGCGGTGTGTAGCTTCATCAGGCCGCGGTGCGACCAGGCTTCGAGCTCCTCGGCGTAGATGAAATCCTGTTCGGGATGGCGGCAGCCGAAGAACAGCATCGCCTCGCCCAGCGCCTGGCCGCGCTCGGCCTGCGCCGCGCGTTCCTGCAGGAAGCCGCGGAACGGCGCAAGGCCGGTGCCGGGGCCGATCATGACGAGCGGCCGCTGCGCATCCTCGGGCAGGCGGAAGCCTTCGGCCGTGGTTTCGCGGATCACGCCGTGCACCGTGTCGCCCGCTTCGGCGCGCGCCAGGTAGTTGGAGCACACGCCCTCGAAGGTGCCCTTGCCCGACAGCGCCGGCGCGCTCACCACGCCCAYGGTGACGCTGCAGCGCCCCGGCGTCATCGTGGGCGAGGACGAGATCGAGTAGTAGCGCGGCGAGAGCGGCGACAGCATCTCGAGGAACACCGCGAACGGCAGCTGGCAGGCGCGGTGCTCCTCGAGCAGGTCGAGCAGTGACCGGCGCCTGTGCAGCACCTGGGCCTTGTAGGCGGCCTGCGAGGCGTCGTCGCTGCCCGAGAGCGCGGCGAGCTTCGGCCTGGTGGCCGGGCACTCGGTGTATGCCGTGAGCGTGGCGATCTGCTTGCGCGTGGCCACGTCCTGCAGCTCGACATAGTCGCCGAGCAGGCGATCGACCGCGATCACCTGGTCGACCGGCAGCGCCGTCTTGCGGCCCGAGTCGGCATGCAGCCGCACATGCGCGGCGCGGTCGAATCCGAAGCGCGCCATCGCGCGTTCCACCTGCGCCGGGCTGTTGCGCGGCACCACGCTCAGGTGGTCGCCAGCGCGGTAGTCCACGCCTTCGGGCAGCATCAGCTCGACGTGGCGCGTGGAGCGGCCCGCTTCGCCGGCGCCGCCGGGATCTTTCTGCAACTCGCGGTTCTCGATCACGCGCAGCGCCACCGCGCCCAGCGCGTCGACGAGCGCGTTCTTCTGCGGCGGCGGCAGTTCCTCGAGCGTGTAGA
Organism: Variovorax sp. 01T439_2; assembly: GCF_056398445.1. Lineage (NCBI taxonomy): Bacteria > Pseudomonadati > Pseudomonadota > Betaproteobacteria > Burkholderiales > Comamonadaceae > Variovorax > Variovorax sp. 01T439_2. The sequence goes on along the minus strand of NZ_JBFTPJ010000632.1, from coordinate 608 downwards.
GCGGCTCGGCCTCGGCGGGCGTGTCGGCGCCGGACTGGATGCCGAAGGCCTTCACCAGTTCGGGCCAGAGCGCGTCGCTCCAGTCCTGGAAGGCGCCGTCCATGTCCTCGCGMGCATCGCCCTCGCCGCGCGGATGCACGCGCGTGGCGCCGAGCGCGCCGAGCCGCTCGTCGATGCGCCGCGGCACCGCCTGGTAGGTGGCGGCCCAGTCGGTGTTGCCGCAGCCGAAGACGCTGAAGCGCACGCCGTTGAGCGAATCGTCGGCCTTGTCGAGCCAGCGGTGGAACTCGGCGGCGTTGTCGGGCGCCACGCCGTTGTACGAGGCGCAGACGATGGCGACGGCGCCATTGGCGGGCAGTCGCTCGGCGTAGTCGTCGAGCGAGGCCACCTGCGTGGAGAAGCCGCGCAGCTCGCCGGCCTCGGCCAACTGGCGCGCCAGATCTTCGGCCGTGCCGAGGTTGGAGCCCTGCAGCACCAGCAGCGAGGTGCCGTGCCGCGCGGCCTGCGGCTTGCGCGCGGCGGCCTGCCTGGGCTGCACCGGCGCGGCGGCCGCATCGGCGGTGTTGCCGCGCGGCCGCGTGGCCGGGTCGCGCAGCAGCGCCTTGATC
>NZ_JBFTPJ010000631.1:0-3548 GCF_056398445.1 Variovorax sp. 01T439_2 | reverse complement strand
CGCCGAGGTGGCATACGACTGGCCGCCCAGCTCCACCCGCGCCACGTCCTTCAGCCGCACGGTCGAGCCGTCGGTGTTGGCGCGCAGCACGATGTCCTTGAACTGGTCGACGTTGGCCAGCTGGCCGTTCACCACCACCGTGGCCGCAATGGCCTGGCCGGGGATGTTGGGCAGGTCGCCGATGGTGCCCGAGGACACCTGCGCGTTCTGCGCGCGGATCGCGTTGTTCACGTCCGTGGCCGACAGGTTGTAGCCCTGCAGCTTGTTCGGATCGATCCAGATGCGCATCGCGTTCTCGGAGCCGAACAGCTGGGCCTGGCCCACGCCGACCACGCGCTGCAGTTCGGGCACCACGTTGCGCGCGRCATAGTCGCCGAGCGCCACCGGGTCGAAGTTCGGGTTGTCCGAGGACAGCATCACGAACATCAGGAAGTTGTTGCGCGACTTGTCCACGCGCACACCCTGCTGCGTGACCGCGGCCGGCAGGCGCGGCGTGGCGCGGGAGAGCCGGTTCTGCACGTCCACCTGCGCGAGGTCGGGGTTGGTGCCCGCCTCGAAGCTGATGGTGATGGTGCCCGTGCCGTCGGCCTGGGCCACCGATTCCATGTAGATCAGGCCTGGCGAGCCGTTCATCTCGCGCTCGATCACGGACAGCACGCTGTCCTCCAGCGTCTGGGCCGAGGCGCCCGGGTAGGCAACGTTGATCACGATGGCCGGCGGAGCCACCGGCGGGTACTGCGAGATCGGCAGCTGGGTAATGGCGACACTGCCGCCCACCAGGATGAACAGCGCGATCACCCAGGCGAAGATCGGTCGGTCGATAAAGAATTTGGCCATGCGGGCGCGCTCCTGATTACTTCTTCTCGGCCGGTGCGGCCGCGGGGGCGGCACCAGGAGCGGGTGCCGCAGGCGCCGGAGCCGCACTCGGGTCCGGCTTCTTCCATGGCACCGCCTTCACCGGCGTGCCGGGCGGCATCATCTGCAGCTTCTGGAAGCCGTCGACCATCACCTGCTCGCCCGCCTTCAGGCCATCGAGCACCACCCACTGGTTGTCCTTGGCGGCGCTGATCTTCACCGTGCGCTGGCTGATCTTGCCGTCGGCGCTCACCACCGACACCGTGTCGCCCTGCTGCGTGCGCGTGACCGCCTGCTGGGGAATCGTGATCGCGTTGGTGGCCTGCGCCTGCTCCAGCCGCACGCGCACGTACAGGCCGGGCAGCAGCTCGCCCTTCGGGTTGGGCACCTCGGCGCGCAGCGTGACCTGGCCGGTGGTCGAATCCACCGTCAGGTCGGAGAACAGCAGCTTGCCGGGCAGGGCGTAGTCGGTGCCGTCTTCCAGCACCACGTTCACGCTGGCGGCTTCTTCGCCGCTCGCGCGCTTGTACTGGCCGGCGGCCAGTGCGCGGCGCAGCTTCAGCACGTCGGACGCCGACTGCGTGAAGTTCACGTACATCGGGTTAATCTGCTGCACCACGGCCAGTTCGGTCGCGTCGCCCTGGCCCACCAGCGCGCCTTCGGTCACCAGCGCGCGGCCGATGCGGCCGGCAATGGGCGAAGTCACGTCGGCATAGCCCAGGTTGATCTTGGCCGTCTGCACTGCGGCGCGGCCCGCGGCCACGTCGGCCTCGGCCGTCTTTTGCGAAGCCACGGCCGTCGCGTATTCCTGCTTGCTCACCGCGTTGGCCTCGACCAGCGGCTTGTAGCGGTCGGCCAGTGCCTTGGCCTGCACCGCGTTGGCTTCGGCACGGGCCAGCGTGGCCTGCGCGTTTTGCGCGGCGGCCACCAGCGGTGCCGGGTCGATGCGGAACAGCAGCTGGCCGGCCTTCACGTCGCTGCCTTCGCGGAACTCGCGCTTCAGCAGGATGCCCGAGGCGCGGGCGCGAACCTGCGCCACGCGCGAGGCTTCGAGCCGGCCCGGCAGTTCGGTCACCAGGCCCACGTCGGTGGGCGCGGCAACCACCACGCCCACCTCAGGGGCAGGGCGGGCACCGCCGCCGCCGGCACCGCCACCCGGGCCGGCCGGCGCATCGCCCTTGGAACAGGCCGCGAGCGCCAACACCACAGCAGCGGCCACGATCGCGAGGCGCGGCGAGAACGACGATTGACGCGAAACATGCAGGAGAGGCATGCGAATCCTTTGAAGCAAAGACGGGAGATGGCGCGTTCGCGAAGCGAACAGAAAGCCAGCATAAACAGCCGGGCCATCGGGGAAGCCCGCTAGTTTACATACATTCATGGATGTATAGTGACAGTGTCGAATGGCCCTACGCCTGGGAAAGGGCTTGGCTTTACAAATTGGGAGACTTGGTGGCACGTCGTACGAAGGAAGAGGCACTGGCCACGCGGAATCGCTTGCTCGATGCCGCGGAGCTGCTGTTTCAGGCGCAAGGCGTCTCGCAGACCTCGCTGCAGCAGATTGCGCAGCAGGCCGGGGCCACGCGCGGCGCCATCTATTGGCACTTCAAGGACAAGGCCGCCCTCTTCAACGCCATGATGGAACGCGTCATCCTCCCGCTGGAGGCCGGCCCCCGCGCTGCCGCCGCAGCCGCGGGCCCCGACGACGACCCGTTGGCCGAGATAGAAGAGGGCATGGTGCACGCCCTCACCCTCATGACCACCGACCCCCAGGTGCGCCGCGTGTTCGACGTGGCCACCCACAAGGTCGAATACACCCACGACATGGCCTCGGTGCAGCAGCGCCACCTGGACGCCCGCAACGCCTGCGTGGGCGATTTCGAAAAAGCCCTGCGCCTGGCCGCGCGGCGGGACCGCATCAAGCTGCCCGTGCCCGGCCCCGCCGCCGCCCAGGGCCTGCACGCGCTGATCAGCGGGCTCATCCAGAACTGGCTGCTCGACCCCACCGCCTTCGACCTGGTGCCCACCGGCCGCCGCACCTTCCGCGTCTACCTGGCCGGCCTGGGCTTTGTGCGGAACTCCCCGGCGGGCATCGGAAACGAAGCAGGTGAAGAAGAAATCGCCGCCTGATGGGCGATAATGCGAGGCTCCGGTTCTGCCGGAGCCCAGATTCCTCGCTGTATTTCAACGGATAGAATTCGGCCCTCCGAAGGCTGAGATCCAGGTTCGATTCCTGGCGGCGGGACCAGATATGAAGCCGGACACTTTCAAAAGGTGTCCGGCTTTTTTGTTTTCTCGTCTGGGGAATTCTTGTCCACAAGCAAGAGAGCCTGATCGTCCTCCAAGCCAAGCCAAGCCAAGCCAAGCCGCGCCGCGCCGATACGGCTCCTATCTGGGAGAGATCAGTCCGGCACCTGAGGATCTCATCAATCGCAGGCGGCGGTTTCGAACGAAAAGTGGCTGACCGACATCGCCGAGTTGCAGATCCCGTCCGGCAAGGCGTACCTGTCGCCGATCATCGACTGCTTCGAAGGCCCGGTCTTCAGCTGGTCTATCGGAGCGCATCCAGATGCTCGTTGGTTGATACGATCCTGGATGCAGCCATCGAGACGGCAGCCGACCGCGACACCCGGCCATCGTCACTCAGATCGCGGCGCCTACTTTCTCTTGCCGGGTTGGCCGCCGTGTATCGG
>NZ_JBFTPJ010000630.1:0-3560 GCF_056398445.1 Variovorax sp. 01T439_2 | reverse complement strand
ATGCACGCGTCCCTGGCCTACGGCGACGGCATGCTGATGGCCTCCGACGCCATGCCCGGCCAGGCCTACGAAGGCATGAAAGGCTTCGGCGTTGCGCTGACCCTCGAGACCGTCGCCGAAGCGCGCCGCGTGTTCGATGCCTTTGCCGAGGGTGGCACGGTCTCCATGCCCTTCGAGAAGACCTTCTGGGTCGAGGGCTTCGGCATGGTGACCGACCGCTTCGGCACGCCCTGGCTCATCAACGGCGGCAAGCCGCTGGTCTGAAATCACCTCACACGCCATTTGCAGGAACCGTTCTTCRTGACCGACACACTCGACAACAACCGCAAGCGCTGGCTCGCACTGATGGTGCTGTGCCTGGGCGTGCTGATGATCGTGCTCGACACCACGATCGTGAACGTGGCGCTGCCCTCGATCCGCACCGACCTCGGCTTCACCGAGACTTCGCTGGTCTGGGTGGTGAATGCCTACATGCTGACCTTCGGCGGCTTCCTGCTGCTGGGCGGGCGGCTGGGCGACCTGTACGGCCACCGCAGGCTCTTCCTGATCGGCCTCGTGCTGTTCACGCTGGCCTCGCTGGCCTGCGGCCTCGCCAACTCGCAGGCGCTGCTGGTCGCGGCGCGCGCGGTGCAGGGGCTGGGCGGCGCGGTGGTCTCGGCAGTGGCGCTCTCGCTGATCATGAACATCTTCACCGAGCCGGCCGACCGCGCCAAGGCGATGGGCGTCTACGGTTTCGTCTGCGCGGGCGGCGGCAGCATCGGCGTGCTGCTGGGCGGACTGCTCACGAGCACGCTGAGCTGGCACTGGATCTTCCTGGTGAACCTGCCGATCGGCGTGGCCGTGTATGCGCTGTGCCTCGCGCTGCTGCCCTCGGCGCGCGGCCATGCCCATGGCGAGAAGCTCGATGTGGCCGGCGCCGTGGCGGTGACGCTGTCGCTGATGCTCGCGGTGTATGCCATCGTCAACGGCAACGAGGCCGGCTGGCAGTCGGCGCAGACGCTCGGCCTCTTGGGCGCCGCGGTAGTGCTGATGGTGCTCTTCATCGCCATCGAGGCCCGGGTGCAGCATCCGCTGATGCCGCTCGGCCTGTTCCGGCTGCGCAGCGTTTCGGTCTCCAACGTGGTGGGCGTGCTGTGGGCGGCCGCCATGTTCGCGTGGTTCTTCATTTCCGCGCTCTACATGCAGTTGGTGCTGGGCTACACACCGATGCAGATCGGCCTGGCGTTCCTGCCGGCCAACCTGATCATGGCGCTGTTCTCGCTGGGCATCTCGGCCCGGCTGGTGATGCGCTTCGGCATTCGCCGGCCGCTGTCCGTGGGGCTGTGGCTCGCGGCCATCGGGCTGGCGCTGTTCGCGCGGGCGCCGGTGAACGGCAGCTTCGTGGTCGACGTGCTGCCGGGCATGCTGCTGCTGGGCCTGGGGGCGGGCATGGCGCTGAACCCGCTGCTGCTCGCGGCCATGAGCGAGGTGAGCCCGACCGAGTCGGGCCTGGCCTCGGGCGTGGTCAACACGGCCTTCATGATGGGCGGTGCGCTGGGGCTGGCGGTGCTGGCCAGCGCCGCCGTCGCGCGCACCACGTCGATGGAGGCAGCCGGCGCGCAGCTTCCGCTCGCGCTCACCGGCGGCTACAACCTCGCGTTCCTGATCGGCGCCGTGTTCGCGGCCGTGGCGGGGCTGCTCGGGGCCGTGCTGCTTCGCACCGCATCGCCAGGGTCCACCCAGAACAACGAAGACAACAACAGCAAGGGGTCCGCGGCATCCGCAGGCACGGCCAACCGTGCGGCGGCATCCTGAGGGTCCGCCCGGCGGGCGGCCCCTTTTTCTTTCCTTTCTTCCGTTTCTTTCAAGGAGACTTCCAATGGCTCGCTATGTCGATGGCTTCATCGTTCCCATTCCCTCGAACAACGTCGAGGCCTACCGCAAGCTGGCGCGCAAGGCCGGCAAGATCTGGATGGAGTACGGCGCGCTCGAATACGTGGAATGCGTGGCCGACGACGTGAAGCCCGGCAAGTTCACGTCTTTTCCGCAGAGCGTGAAGCAGAAGGCCGACGAAACCGTGGCGTTCTCGTGGATCGTCTACAAGTCGCGCAAGCACCGCGACGCGGTCAACGCCAAGGTGATGGCCGACCCGCGCCTTGCCGCGATGGACCCCAAGACCCTGCCCTTCGATGGGAAGCGGATGATCTTCGGCGGGTTCAAGTCGATCGTTGAGTTCTGACCTGAGACCCTGGCCTCAGGCGAAGAATCCGTCGTAGACGAGCTTGAGGCCGGTCAGCAGCATGCCCAGGTACACGAAGCGATAGAACCACGTCGCGTCGATGCGCCGGGCAATGCGAATGCCCACCCACACGCCGAGCGGCGCCAGCGGCATCAGCGCCGCCGAAGTGGCCAGCGTGCGCAGGTCGATCAGGCCGAGCCATGCGTAGGGAATCCACTTGCTCAGGTTCACCACGAAGAAGAAGTACGCCATGGTGGCGGTGAACACCACCGGCTTGAGCCGCAGCGGAATCACATAGGCATTGATCGGCGGCCCGCCGGCATGCGCGATGAAGCTGGTGAACCCCGAGACCGCGGTGAGCGCTGCACCCACCGCGCGCGAGGGCAGCGGATCGTCCGGCTTGGGCGGAAACACCAGCCGCTGCGCCAGGAACAACAGCGTGAACACGCCGACGATGCCGGCCACGGTATGGGCCGAGAGCGTGCGGAAAAGCAGCGTGCCGATCACCGTGCCGAGCAGCCCGAAGGGAATCAGGAACTTGAGCAGCGCGCGGTCGAAGTCGTTGCGGAAGGCGGCCAGGCCAAGCAGGTCCATCAAGAGCAGCAGCGGCATCAGGATGGCCGCGGCCTGCGGCACGGTGACCGCCAGCGCCATCAGCGGCACCGCCAGCGAACCGAAGCCGGCGCCGAAGCCGCTCTTGCTGATGCCCAGCAAAAGCACGGCGGGAACGGCCACCGCATAGAAATGCGGATCGGTGATGAGGGGGAAGACCATGGGGAAGGAAGCGGCGCAGAAAAAAGCCCGCTGAGTACCGGGTAGCGGGCCGCCTGAGCGTAGCAGGATGGCGCCGGCCATGGGTTGCCGTCGGAAATTGTGCGTAAACGCACATACCGGCGTGCGGCAGCTGCGCACACTGGAAGCGCAACCGCCGCACTGCGCGGCGACTCCCTCCCATTTTTTCTCAAGGATCCGCCATGAACACCCAGGCCGTAGCCGCCAACGCCGCGCGTGCGCCGATCGCGCCCTCGCAGGCTTCTTCCTCCGTCTCCCCCGCCACGCTGGACGACGCCGGCAAGCTGCTGCTGCGCCTGGCGATCGGCGTGCTCGTGCTGCTGCACGGCATCTTCAAGATCTCGGCCGGCGTGGGCTTCGTGAGCGCGATGCTGATGAAAGCCGGGCTGCCGGGCGGGCTGGCCTACCTGGTGTACGTGGGCGAGATCGTGGCGCCGCTGCTCATGATCGCCGGCTTCTGGACCCGCGCCGCCGCCGGCGTGGTGGTCATCAACATGCTTGCGGCCTTCGGCCTGGTGCACATGGCCGACCTGTTCGCGCTGACCAAGCA
>NZ_JBFTPJ010000629.1:0-3584 GCF_056398445.1 Variovorax sp. 01T439_2 | reverse complement strand
GCACTACACCGAGCCCGCCACCGGCGAGCGCTACACGCGTTCCGAGGGCCTGGCCGTCGCGAGCTTCCATGCCTTCACGAGCGGGCTGTTCTCGTCCAACCCCGACCATCCGCTGCAGGTCGATGCCGCCGGCCTGCGCGGACTGGTGACCGACCGGCTCGGCGACGCCTTCCAGGTCAGCGACGTCAATCCGCTGGTGGGCCTGGCCGGCCGCGCGGTGCTGCTGCGCCGGCTCGGCGAGGCGATGAGCGAGCAGCCCGAGACCTTCGGCGACGAGGGCCGGCCCGCCGGCATGTTCGATGCGCTGGTCGCCCCGTTCGGCGCGGCCGCGCCGCCCACGGCCGAGATCACGGCGCACCAGATCCTTTCGCTGCTGCTCGAGACGCTCTCGCGCATCTGGCCCTCGGCCAACGCCATCGACAGCATCGCACTCGACGGCAGCGACACCACGGGCGGCATCGGCTCGAGCGACCCGGCGCTCGCGCTGGGCGACTGCTGGCGCCACGGCGCGGTGCGCGGCCCCGGCCTCACCAACGGCTGGATGCCGTTCCACAAGCTGTCGCAGTGGCTCACCTATTCACTGCTCGAACCCTTCGAGCGGGCCGGCGTGAAGGTGCGCCACCTCGACGCGCTCACCGCTTTGCCCGAATACCGCAACGGCGGCCTGCTGATCGACAGCGGCGTGATCGTGCCGAAGGACCCGGCCTTTCTTTCGCGCACCTGGAAGGCCGGCGACGAGTTCATCGTCGAATGGCGTGCCCTCACCGTGGCGCTGCTCGACGAACTGGCGCCGCGCGTGCGCAAGATCCTCGACCGCACCGACGAAGAGCTGCCGCTGGCCTGCGTGCTCGAGGGCGGCACCTGGGCCGCGGGGCGCGTGCTGGCACAGCGCTTGCGAGACGGATCGCCACCGCTCCTGATCGAAAGCGACGGCACCGTCTTTTAGACTCGCGGGTCCATTCAGCAACGGCAGAAAAACCAAATGAGCAACGTCCACCTCGTCGACCACCCCCTCGTCCAGCACAAGCTCACGCTGATGCGCCGCAAGGACGCCTCCACCAACAGCTTCCGCCGGCTCCTGAACGAAATCAGCATGCTCATGGCCTACGAGGTCACGCGCGACATGCCGATGCAGGACATCGAGGTCGAGACCCCGCTCGAAACCATGCAGGCCAAGGTCATCGACGGCAAGAAGCTGGTGCTGGTGTCGATCCTGCGCGCGGGCACCGGCATCCTGGACGGCATGCACACGGTGGTGCCGGGCGCGCGCGTCGGCCACATCGGCCTGTACCGCGACCCCAAGACGCTCACGGCCGTCGAGTACTACTTCAAGATGCCCGGCGAGATGGAGAACCGCGACGTGATCGTGGTCGACCCGATGCTGGCCACCGGCAACTCGGCGGTGGCCGCGGTCGAGCGGCTCAAGGAACTCAACCCCAAGTCGATCAAGTTCGTCTGCCTGCTCACCTGCCCCGAAGGCCTCGCGACCATGCAGAAGGCCCACCCCGACGTGCCGGTCTACACCGCGGCGATCGACCGGGAGCTCAACAGCCATGGGTACATCCTGCCGGGCCTCGGCGACGCGGGCGACAGGATTTTCGGCACTAAGTGAGGCCCCCGGCGGCCGACACGCTGTCCCTCGGGCAGCGACAAGAAGATTTCCATACCTCGAGGAGAAGCACCGTGACAGCACGCCGTCAGTTGATCATTCGTTCCGCCGCCATGGCCGCAGCAGCGCTTGCGGCCGGCACGCCCGGCTTCGCGCTCGCGCAGGCCAAGCTCAAGGTGGCGGCGGTGTACACCGTGCSCTTCGAGCAGCAATGGGTCGGCCGTATCCACAAGGCGCTCAAGGCGGCCGAGGCGCGCGGCGAGATCGAATACAAGGCCACCGAGAACGTCAGCAACGCCGACTACGAGCGTGTGATGCGCGAGTACGCCACCGGCGGCAACCAGCTGATCCTCGGCGAGGTCTTCGGCGTGGAAGCGGCGGCGCGCAAGGTCGCGAAGGACTTTCCCAAGGTCGCCTTCCTCATGGGCTCCTCGCTCAAGCCGCAGGCGCCCAACTTCAGCGTGTTCGACAACTACATCCAGGAGCCGGCCTACCTGAGCGGCATGGTGGCCGGCGGCATGACCAAGACCAACCGCATCGGCATGGTCGGCGGCTTTCCGATTCCTGAAGTGAACCGGCTCATGAACGCCTTCATGGCGGGCGCGAAGGAAACCAACCCGAAGGTCGAATTCAGCGTGAGCTTCATCAACAGCTGGTTCGATCCGCCCAAGGCCAAGGAAGCGGCCTTCGCGATGATCGACAAGGGCGCCGACGTGATGTACGCCGAGCGCTTCGGCGTCTCGGACGCGGCCAAGGAAAAAGGCAAGCTCGCCATCGGCAACGTGATCGACACGCAGGCGCAGTACCCCGACACGGTGGTGGCTTCGGCGCTGTGGAACTTCGAGCCCTCGGCCGACCGCGCGATCAAGCTCGTGAAGGAAGGCAAGTTCACCGCCGAGGACTACGGCCCCTACTCGATGATGAAGCACAAGGGCTCCGAACTCGCGCCGCTGGGCACCTTCGAGAAGAAGGTGCCGGCGGACATCGTCGCCAAGGTCAAGGCCAAGCAGGCCGACATTCTCTCGGGCAAGGTCACCATCAAGGTCGACGACTCGCAGCCCAAGTCGACCGCGAAGTGAAGGGCCCGATGACGATGCGCTGGCGCTCTCTTCTCGCGGCCGGCGTGCTGGCCTTCGGCCTCGCGGGCTGTGCCGGTGTCTACAAGAGCCCGGGCGCCGCCGACGGCAGCGTGCGGCTGGACGACACGCCGCGCATCGCGGTGGTCTCGGCCTTCCAGCCCGAGCTCACGCTGCTGCTGAACCGGCTCCAGCAGCCGGCCAAGCACAGCGTCAACGGCGTCGAGTTCACCACCGGCACGCTCGAAGGCAAGCCGGTGGTGCTGTTTCTCTCCGGCATCAGCATGACCAACGCGACGATGAACACGCAGCTGGTGCTCGACCGCTTTCGCGTCACCCACATCGTGTTCAGCGGCATCGCGGGCGGCGTGAATCCGCAGCTGCACGTGGGCGACGTCACGGTGCCCGCGCAATGGGGCCAGTACCTCGAAGTGCTGATGGCGCGCGAAACCGCGCCGGGCAAGTTCACCGCGCCGCCCTTCATCACCGATGCCACGCTGCCCAACTTCGGCATGATGCATCCGCGCCCGGTGGAAGTGCGCTCCGCGGCACATCCGCAGATCGTGCGCAAGTTCTGGTTCGAGGCGGACCCGAAGATGCTCGAGGTGGCGCGCAGCATCCGCAATGTCGACCTGGCGAACTGCAGCGCCGGCAAGTGCCTGGCGCGCAAGCCCCATCTGGTCGTCGGCGGCAACGGCGTCTCGGGCCAGGCCTTCATGGACAACAAGGCCCTGCGCGAATACACCTTCAAGACCTTCCAGGCCAACGTGCTCGACATGGAAACGGCGGCCGTGGGCATGGTGGCCTACAGCAACGGCGTGCCCTACATCGCCTTCCGCTCCCTCAGCGACCTGGCGGGCGGCGGCGAAGGCGAGAACGAGATGGGCACCTTCATGGGC
>NZ_JBFTPJ010000628.1:0-3592 GCF_056398445.1 Variovorax sp. 01T439_2 | reverse complement strand
GACGAGAGATGGGCCAGGCCCGCTGCGAAAACCGCCGTTCCGGCGACAAAACTTCTGCGTTGCATGAAACCCATCCCATCATTAGCTAACAAATGCTAACAATTAGAAACGATGGGTGCTTAAGTATTACTAAGTGCTTACCCTTGCCGGATCGGACTGCCGAAGCTGCCAGGCCGCGCAAATGGCCAGTGCGCAAAGCGCCGCCAGCATCAGGAACACCTCGTCGAAGGCCGCCAGCCGCGCGGGGCTGCTTGCGGCATTGGCCAGCGAATCGCCATGCGCCGCCAGCCGCCATTCGAGCACGATGGCGCACAGGCTCACGCCGGCCGCGCCGCCCAGCATGCGCAGGAAGTTGATCGCGCTGGCGCCCTGTGGAATCAGCGGCTTGGCCAGCGGCCGCATCGAGCCGAGGTTGAGCGAGGGCAGGATGAAGCCAAGCCCGATGCGCCCGATGATCGCAAAAGCCACCAGCAGCCAGAGCGCGCTGTCGAGCCGGAGCACCACCATCAGCGCGAACGAAGCCGCCAGCAGCACCAAGCCGATGCTCACCAGCATCCAGGTCGGCTGCCGGTCGGCCAGCCGGCCCACGCCCGCAATGGTCAGGGCCAGCACGATGCCCGCCGGCAGCAGGATGGTGCCCACGTGCGACGCGGACAATTGCAGCCCGACCTGCATGTACACCGGCAGCAGGTAGGTGGAGCCGAACAGCGCCGTGCCGTAGATGAAGGCGACCACGCTGCCCATGGCGAACTGGCGGTACTGGAAGAGCGCCAGGTTCATCAGCGGTTCGCCGCCGCCGGCCGCATGGCGGCGCTGCCACCAGACGAAGGCTGCAAAGGCCAGCGCCGCGGCTGCCAGCAGCAGGCCGGCCTGCAGCGGCGAATCGCCGCGCAACTCGACCAGGCCGTTCAGCAGGCAGAGCGTGCCCACGGTGCCTAATGCAAGGCCGCGCCAGTCGAGCCCGCTGCCGCGCGTGGCCGCCACGCCGCCGGGCGCCGTGGTGGGCACGAACCGGTAGGCCAGCCAGAGCGAGGCCAGGCAGAACGGCACCACCATGAAGAAGATCGAGCGCCAGCCGAACAGGTCGACCAGCACGCCGCCGATGCTGGGCCCGATGGCCGGCGCCAGCACCACGCCCATGCCGAAGATGCCGCTCGCGCGCCCCTGCTCGTGGGGCTCGAAGGCGCGCAGGATGATGATGGCCGGAATCGGCTGCACCACGCCCGCCGCAAGCCCTTCGGCCACGCGCGCCAGCAGCACCAGCGAGAAGTTGTTGGCCAGCCCGCCCGCCACGCCGCCCGCGAGGAGCAGCACCATCGTGCCCGCGTAGGTGCGCCGGTAGCCGTAGCGCGACAGCAGCCACGGCGTGGTCAGCATCGAGACCGTCATCGCCACCATGAAGCCCGAGCTCACCCACTGCGCGCGCTCCTGGCCCAGCGAGAAATGGTGGCTCATGCCCGGGATTGCGACGTTGACGATGGTCGAGGACATGATCGACGCCATCACGCCCACCATCACCGAGAGCAGCAGGTACCAGCGGTAGCGCGGGCCGTAGCGTTCGCGCAGCGTGCCGATGGAGGGCGGGGCCGGCGAAGCGGCTTCGGGCTTGGGAGTGGTGGTCATGGGCGGTGGCCCCGCTTTTTATTCGATGCGGGTCCGTCGTCCTACAAGCATATCGGGCTTTGCGCGGCGGAGCCGGCACCTGCGCGTCACACAATGCACCGCTGTCCCGCGCTGCCTTTCCAGAACAACGACATGAATACGCCACCTGACCATGCCAGCGCTCCCGAACCGGGCGCGCCCTCCCACCTTGCCTCCGAACTCGCGGCGCCCACCGTGAGCCGCGCCTACCGCTGCCAGTGCGGCCGGCCTGTGTTCCTGCGCAACAGCCAGTGCCTGGCCTGCCGCACGCCGCTCGGCTACGTGATCGAGCGCCTGGGCGTGGTGCCGCTGGCGCCGGTCGAGGCCGAAGACAAGGCCGAGGGCGGCGCAGCCGACGGCGCCGAGCCCGAGGAACAGCTCTTCACCGTGTTCGGCAATCCCGACGGCCGCACCTACCGCCGCTGCGCCAACCTCATGACCGCCGCCAGCTGCAACTGGATGGTGCCGGCCCCGCGCGAGGGCGACGACCCTTCGTTCAACACCGACGGCCTCGCGCCCGGCTACTGCCTGGCCTGCAGCGTCACCCGCACCATCCCCGATCTCTCGGTGGAGAGCAACGGCGAACTCTGGCGCAAGCTCGAGCATGCGAAGCGCCGGCTCATCTCGCAGCTGCTCGCGCTCGGGCTGCCGGTGGTCAGCCGCCATGCCGATCCGGTGCACGGGCTGGCCTTCGACTTCCTCGGCAACATGCCGGGCGGCCCGCACGTGATGACCGGGCATGAACAGGGCGTGATCACCCTCAACGCCGAAGAGGCCGAGGACGCCGTGCGCGAGCGCATCCGCGCCGAAATGCGCGAGCCCTACCGGACGCTGCTCGGGCATTTCCGCCACGAGGTCGGCCACTACTACTGGGACCTGCTGGTGCAGCCCACGCCCTGGCTCGACGGGTTCCGCGCGCTCTTCGGCGACGAGCGCGCCGACTACGCCGCGGCGCTCCAGCAGCACTACGAACAGGGCCCGCCGCCCGACTGGGCCAACCGCTTCGTGAGCAGCTACGCGAGCATGCATCCCTGGGAGGACTGGRCCGAGACCTGGGCCCACTACCTGCACATGGCCGACACCGCCGACACGGCGATGAGCTTTGGCGTGGACGCCACCAACGTCGAGCTTGCGACCGACCTGTTCACCGCGGAAGACCTCTGGCAGCCCGAGCATCCCGGCGCCGCCAAGTTCCTGGACTTTCTCAACGGCTGGGTGCTGCTCACCAACGTGCTCAACGAACTTTCGCGCAGCATGGGCCAGCCCGACTACTACCCCTTCGTGCTGCCGCGCGTGGCCGTCGGCAAGCTGCAGTTCATCCACTGCGTGATCACGCAGCAGCGCGACCGCGGCATGTCCGCAGCCGCGTCGCCCGGCGTGCCGCTGCCGCCGGAGGCAAAAGCCCCCGCAGCTGCTTCCCAAGCGGCGCCCGCGCCAGTACCGCAGGCCCAGAACCAGCAGCAGGGCGCCGCTCAGTCCTGACGAGGCTCGGCCGCCGCTATCCCCGCGGCGCAGCGCGCGCACATGCAGGCCTTGCCGCGCGATGCCGGCGGCAGGGCCGCGAACGGCGCCTTGCCGAAGTCGGCCGCCATGCACCAGCAGGGCGGTTGCGGCTGGCCGGTTTCGCGCGCGGTTTCCATCGCGCAGCGGTTCTCCTCGCCGCACAGCGGACAGCGCGTGGTGTCGATGGTGGCGGTGGCCGTTTCCATCGCGTCAGGCGAGCTCGAAGGCCGGCAGCTTCCTGGGCACGGCCACGTTGCGCAGGGTGGCGTACACCGGCAGGCCGTTGCGGTAGGCGGGGTAGTCCTCGCCTTCGATCAGCGGCAGCAGGTAGCGCCTGCACTGGTCGGTGATGCCCCAGCCGTCCTCCGAGATGAAGTCGCGCGGCATGGGCTTTTCGACATTCGCCACCGCGTCGAGCGGCGCGCTGCCGATGCGGTAGGTGTAGGGC
>NZ_JBFTPJ010000627.1:0-3606 GCF_056398445.1 Variovorax sp. 01T439_2 | reverse complement strand
GAGCAGCAGCGTCTTCAGGTGGAAAGGCGTGGTGACCAGTGCGCGGGGGCGTGGCACCGAAGCCAGCGTCTTGGCCACGTCGGCTGGAAAGAACGGCCGTCCGCTGTCGAACGCGGCGCCGCCGAGCATGGCCAGCAGCGCCGATGATTCCAGCCCGTAGCTGTGCTGCACGGGCACGGTCGCCACCAGCGTCAGGCCGGCGAGCGATGGCAGACCGAGCAGGCTGGAGAGCCGCTCCACCGCCACCGCGACGTCGCCGACCAGCGTGTCCCAGCGCTTGGCATGCGGCTGCGGCGCACCGGTGGAGCCGGAGGTCAGCAGGCTCACCGCGTGCATGGCGCCGTCGATGGCCGGAAGCTCGAGGCCCGCATCGCCTTCGGAGCCGCCGCGGTATTCGACCAGCAGGCGCGGCATGCCGGGCGTGGCGAGCGCGGCGTCATCGGTCAGCGCGAAAAGATTCGAGCCGCCGGATTCGAGCAGGCGCGCGAGCGTGTCGGGCCGCGCGTCGGGCGGCAGCAGGCTCGCATGGCCGCGCACCAGCGCAGCGGCCAGGCCGACCGCAAACGCATAGCGGTCGACACAGAGATTGACGGCCCGGCCCTCGGCCGGCAGCAGCGGCGCGAAGCGGGCCACGTCGGCCAGGAACTGGCGCGTGCTCACCGGCACGCCGGCGCGCCAGGCCAGCGGTGCATCGAGGTCCCGGTTGGCGATCAGCGGCAGCAGGCGGGTATCGGCGCTCACGCAATGGGCCCCTTGCTTCAACGGCTGCCGCTGCCGTGGTCGACGGGCGAAGCGCCCTGGAAGGCGCGCACTGCATCGATGAGCCGCGTGCGCTCGAATTCGGGGTGCAGCCGGTAGCGCACCAGGTGCTCGCCCACGAAAAGAAGCGTGACCGACAGCGGCGTCAGCACGTTCGCGAGCAGCGACCAGGCCGAGAAAGGCAGCGTCAAATACACCACGATCGACGACACCACCACCAGCGCGAAGTACGCGGTCCAGATGCGCGTGAGCGTGGTCGTGTAGGCCAGCATCTGGCCCTTGAGCGGATGCACGCGCTGGGCGAACTGGGTGATCAGCGGCAGGCCGGGCCCGCGCAGCGAGGCGCCGAACCAGCCGCACAGGAGGCCGTTGATGGCGACATGCTGAAACACATAGAGCCGGTTGGTGTCGCCCGCCTCACCCAGGAACACGAGCGCAAAGCCCCCGATGCCCAGCAGCATGGCCGCGGCAAAACCCCAGCGGCCGAACTTGCTTGCGGCAAAACCCATGGCGGCCAGCCAGAGCGGACCGAGCAGCACCACCACGGCCCACGGCTCGGTGGGGTGGAACAGCATCATCCAGTGAGAGAGGCCGGCATAGGCCACCCCCACCAGCAGCAGGAGCGCCAGTCGCCATCGAGACATGGATCAGGAAGCGCTGCGATGCTGGGCGACGTGGGTCGCGAGCGTGCGCAGCGACTGGAAGATCTGCTGGTTGCGCTCGTCGTCCGAGCGCAGCTGGAAGCCATAGCGCCGGGACACCTCGAGCGCGACTTCGAGGATGTCGATGGAATCGAGGCCCAGGCCTTCGCCGTACAGCGGATCGGTGGGCACGATGTCTTCGGGTGCGACTTCGAGATTGAGCGCGTTCACCAGCAGGACGGCCAACTCTTTTTCAATCGGCGACTGTTCAGGTGAATCGCCGGCGGCGGGAATGGGGGGCTGAGCAGTCGATGACAAAAAAACCTCCTGAAACTTTTTCCGTAACTACCTCGGGGGCCGTGGATTATAGGAGGGCAGCTTGATTAGACTGCCCGCTTCGATACGACCCGGAGCCCTTCATGGCCGACCCCCTTCTGATCGCGCGCCACGACACCATCGAGTGCACCCTGCTGCCCAGCCTGGCCAACCGCCACGGCCTCATCACCGGCGCCACCGGCACCGGCAAGACGGTCACGCTGCAGACCATGGCCGAAAAGCTCTCGGGCATCGGCGTTCCCGTGTTCATGGCCGACGTCAAGGGCGACCTGACCGGCATGAGCCAGAAAGGCAGCATCGGCGAAAAAATGGCGGCCACGCTGAAGGAACGGGGCATCGATCTGCCCGAATCGCAGGCCTGCCCCGTCACCCTGTGGGACGTGTTCGGCGAACAGGGCCACCCGGTGCGCGCCACCGTCTCCGACATGGGGCCCCTGCTGCTGGGCCGCATGCTCGACGTGAACGAAACGCAGGCCGGCGTGCTGAACCTGGTGTTCAAGATCGCCGACGACAACGGCCTGCTGCTGCTCGACCTGAAGGACCTGCGCGCCATGCTGCAGTACGTGGGCGAGAACGCGAGCCAGTTCACCACCGAGTACGGCAACATCAGCGCCGCCAGCGTGGGCGCCATCCAGCGCGGCCTGCTGCAGATCGAGACCCAGGGCGGCGACAAGTTCTTCGGCGAGCCGATGCTCAACATCGCCGACTTCATGCAGACGGTGGGCGGCAAGGGCGTGGTCAACATCCTGGCGGCCGACAAGCTCATGAATTCGCCGCGGCTCTACGCCACCTTTCTGCTCTGGATGCTGTCCGAACTGTTCGAACAGCTGCCCGAGATCGGCGACCCCGAGCAGCCCAAGCTCGCCTTCTTCTTCGACGAGGCCCACCTGCTCTTCAACGAGGCGCCCAAGGCGCTGGTCGAGCGCATCGAGCTCGTGGTGCGGCTGGTGCGCTCCAAGGGCGTGGGGGTTTATTTCGTGACGCAGAACCCGCTGGACATTCCGGATTCGGTGCTGGCCCAGCTGGGCAACCGCGTGCAGCATGCGCTGCGCGCCTTCACCCCGCGCGACCAGAAGGCCGTCAAGGCCACGGCCACCACCATGCGCCAGAAGCCGGGACTGGACATCGAAACCGCGATCACCGAGCTCGCGGTGGGCGAGGCGCTGGTGAGTTTTCTCGATGCCAAGGGCCGCCCGAGCGTGACCGAGCGCGTGTTCGTGGTGCCACCCGGCAGCCAGATCGGCCCCATCACGGCCGCGCAGCGCCAGGCGGTCATTGCCAATTCGCTCGTCGCTGGCGTGTACGAGAAGACCGTGGACCGCGAATCGGCCTACGAAAAACTCAAGGGCCGGGCCGAAACCGCGCCCGATGCACCGCAGCCCAAGACGGCGGGCGCCGGCAAGGGTGCGGCCGAAGCGTCCGAAGGCAGCAGCATGCTGAACGACCTGCTCTTCGGCAGCACGGGCCCGCGCGGCGGCAAGCGCGACGGCCTCGTGCAGACCATGGCCAAGTCGGCGGTGCGGACCATGGGCACCTCGGTCGGCAAGGAAATCCTGCGCGGCGTGCTGGGCGGCATCTTCGGCGCCAAGAAGCGCTGAGCCAGCCGGGCCCCGCTGGCTGGCTACCAGCGCAGCAGGCGCGGCCCGAGCACGGCGCCCACCAGCACCGGCAGCCCGATGCCGCTCACGTACCAGACCGCGAGGAAAGGTGCCGTCAACTCCATGCAGTGCAGCGCATAGACCGCCGCACCCACCCCGCCGGCCAGCGCACCGGCGGCCGCACCGGCCAGCGCAGGCCGCGTGGGCGCCAGCCCCTTCAGGGCCAGCAGCGCCGCCGCAAAGACCGGCAGCGCCATGAGCCCGATGCTGAC
>NZ_JBFTPJ010000626.1:0-3609 GCF_056398445.1 Variovorax sp. 01T439_2 | reverse complement strand
GTGCTGGTGTTCGCGGGCTTTTCGTTCCTGGGCCCGCGCGTGTTCAAGCTGCTGGCACTCATCAAGGAAGCCTTCCTGCTGTCGTTCGCCACGGCCAGCTCGGAAGCGGCCTATCCGAAGATCCTGCAGGCGCTCGACCGTTTCGGCGTGAAGCGCAAGATCTCGAGCTTCGTGATGCCGATGGGCTATTCGTTCAACCTGGACGGCTCGATGATGTACTGCACCTTCGCCGTGCTGTTCATCGCGCAGGCCTACAACATCCACATGCCGATCAGCACGCAGATCACGATGCTGCTGMTCCTGATGSTCACCTCCAAGGGCATSGCYGGCGTGCCGCGCGCCTCGCTSGTGGTGATTGCGGCCACGCTCAACCACTTCGACATTCCGGAAGCCGGCCTGCTGCTGATCCTGGGCGTCGACACCTTCCTGGACATGGGGCGCTCGGCCACCAACGCGGTGGGCAACTCCATCGCGACGGCCGTGGTCGCCAAGTGGGAGGGCGAGCTGCTCTCCGAGAGCGACGCGGCGGCCAATGCGACGACGCTCGACGCCGAAGCCTCGGCCACCCTCGCCCATCCGGCCCACGCGTGAGGCTCGCCATGAAGGCCAAGGCCGCGCTGTCGTTTCTTCTTGCCGGCCTGCTGGCGGCCGCTGCGCTGGTCGCGGCGACCCCGGCCACGGCGCAGCCGCAGGCCCCGGAGACCTTGACGGGCACGCTCGCCAAGGTGCGCGAGAGCGGCACCATCGCCATCGGCTACCGCGAGTCGTCGGTGCCGTTTTCCTTTCTCAATGCACGCCAGGAGCCTGTCGGCTATTCGATCGAGCTCTGCCGGGAACTGGTCACGGCCATTGAAGAGGCGGTGAACAAGAGCCTCGCGATCAAGTGGGTGCCGGTGACCTCCGATTCGCGCATCGATGCGGTCGAGCGCGGCACGGTCGATCTCGAATGCGGCTCGACCACCAGCAACCTCGAGCGGCAAAAGCGCGTGAGCTTCTCGCCCACCATCTTCGTCTCGGGCACCAAGGTGCTGGTGAAGAAGGGCTCGCCGATCAAGTCGTTCCGCGACCTGGCGGGCAAGCGGGTGGCCGTCACCGCGGGCACCACCAACGAGAAGACGCTGCGCGAGCTGTCGCAGAAGTTCAGGCTCGGCATCGACCTGCGGGTGGCGCGCGACCACGCCGATTCCTTCGGGCTGGTGAAAAGCGGCCAGGCCGACGCCTTTGCCACCGACGACGTGCTGCTCTACGGCCTGATCGCGCGCGACGCCGCCAAGGCCCAGTACGAGGTGGTCGGCGACTACCTCTCCTACGACCCCTACGGCATCATGTACCGCAAGGGCGACGCGCAATTGGCCAAGGTGATCAACGACACCTTCCAGGTGCTGGCGCAGGACGGCGAAATCGAGCGCCAGTACAAGCGCTGGTTCCTGCGCAAGCTGCCCACCGGGGAAAGCATCGACCTGCCGATGAGCGCGCAGCTGGAAGCCATCATCCAGACGATGTCGGTGAAGGCCGAGTAGCCCGCAGCCTCAGCGCACGGGCCACTCCCAGCGCGGGATCTCGCTCATGTCGAGGTTGGCGATGCGGGTTTCGCCGAAGCGCTTCTCGAGCACCACCGACTGCAGCTCGCCGCTGTCTTCGAGCGCGGCAATCAGCCGCGCGGCATGCGACACCACGATCACCTGCGACTCGCGCGCGGCCTGCGCGACGAGGCGGCCGAGCGCCGGCAGCAAGTCGGGATGCAGGCTGGTCTCCGGCTCGTTGAGCACCAAGAGCGCCGGCGGCCGGGGCGTCAGCAGCGCGGCAATCCAGAGCAGATAGCGCAGGGTGCCGTCCGAAAGCTCCGCCGCCGTCAGCGGCCGCAGCAGGCCGTGCTGGTGCATCAGCGTTTCGAAGCGGTCTTCGTTCACCCGCACCTGGATGCGGGCGCCCGGAAATGCGTCGTCCACGGCGCGGTCGAGCGCCTCGCCGTCGCCGATCTCACGGATGGTCTGCAGCGCGGCGGCCAGGTCGGCACCATCGTTGGCGAGCACCGGTGTGCGGGTGCCGAGCTGCGGCTGGCGCGCGGGCGCATCGGCGTCGGAGCGGAAGTGGTCGTAGAAGCGCCAGGAGCGCATCTGCTCGCGCAGCGCGAGCATCTCGGGTGCGGCGTGGGGATCGGCGTACTCGGTCATCATGCTGGCGAAGGCGGGAATCGGCCGGCCGATGGCCTGCCAGCCCTTGCCCTCGCGCAGGCGCAGTGCCGCGCCCCTGCGGTCGACCAGCTGCGCCGCGGGGCGCAGCAAGGGGCCGTGCCAGATGGTTTCGTGCTTGATCTCGGGGTCGCGCGAGAAGGCCGTCGCCGGGATCGGCGGCGGCAGGCCGATGTCGATGGCGTAGCCGAACTCATCGGCCTCGGTGCCGGCGAAGCCCAGCTTCAACGCGACCGGCTCGCTGCGGGTGGTGCCCTGCACCGGCGCATCGCCGCGCAGCATGGCGGCCGAGAAGCGCTCGGGACCGGCCCACA
The DNA here is from genome assembly GCF_056398445.1 of Variovorax sp. 01T439_2. Lineage (NCBI taxonomy): Bacteria > Pseudomonadati > Pseudomonadota > Betaproteobacteria > Burkholderiales > Comamonadaceae > Variovorax > Variovorax sp. 01T439_2. The sequence continues at coordinate 1,103 of NZ_JBFTPJ010000626.1, read as the reverse complement.
GGGTGGAGGAAAGCCCGCCCTCGCGCACCAGCGAGCGGATCGCGCCGCCGTTGGCAATCTCGGCCAGGAGCCGCATCGCGCGGTAGACGCTGGACTTGCCGCTGCCGTTGGGCCCGGTCACCACCGTGAGCCGTCCGAGCGGCACCGTCAGCTGGCGCAGCGAGCGGTAGTTGGCAATGGCAAGCGCGGAAAGCACGCCGCGCTACAGAAGAGGAAGGCGCCGGCCTCAGGCGCCGGCGAGCTCGTCCGCGCGGGCCTGCGCGGCGGCGAAGTCGAGGTCGCCCGAATAGATGGCCCGGCCGCAGATCACGCCTTCGACGCCCTCGGACTCGACCGCGCAGAGCTGGTCGATGTCGGCCATGTTCGACAGCCCGCCCGAGGCGATGACCGGAATGGTCAGCGCCTGCGCAAGCTTGACGGTGGCATCGATGTTGATGCCCGAGAGCATGCCGTCGCGGCCGATGTCGGTGTAGATGATCGATTCGACGCCGTAGTCCTCGAACTTCTTGCCCAGGTCGGCCACCTCGTGGCCCGTGAGCTTGCTCCAGCCGTCGGTGGCCACCTTGCCGTCCTTGGCGTCGAGCCCCACGATGATGTGGCCGCCGAAGGCCACGCAGGCATCCTTCAGGAAGCCGGGGTTCTTGACCGCCGCGGTGCCGATGATCACGTAGCGCAGGCCGTCGTCGATGTAGCGCTCGATGGTGTCCAGGTCGCGGATGCCGCCGCCCAGTTGCACCGGGATGTCGTCGCCCACCTCGCGCAGGATCGCCTTGATGGCCGCGTGGTTCTGCGGCTTGCCGGCGAAGGCGCCATTCAGGTCGACCAGGTGCAGCCGCCGCGCGCCGGCCTCGACCCACTTGCGGGCCATGGCGGCGGGGTCTTCGCTGAAGATGGTGGACTGGTCCATGTCGCCCTGCTTGAGGCGAACGCAGTGGCCGTCTTTGAGATCAATGGCGGGAATGAGGAGCATGGAAGTGACGCGAGTGTGCGGAATCCGGGCTGAGGAAGCTTCGGCCCGGGCGGGAATATAAGGTCAGGGATTCCAGTGGAGGAAATTTCGGTAGAGCTGCAACCCATGGTCCGCACTCTTCTCCGGGTGGAAC
>NZ_JBFTPJ010000625.1:0-3611 GCF_056398445.1 Variovorax sp. 01T439_2 | reverse complement strand
AGGTGGTGTCGCTGGTCAACCAGGACCACCCGGCCGTGCGCCGCGGCTGGGACCTGGAGACCTGGCTCGCGGCCGAGCACATCGCGCCCACGCCCATGCACCCGGGCGGGCGCGGCATCATCGACCAGATGCTCGACGAGCTCGGCCGGCAGYGCAACATCACGGCGCGCTGCGCGCACTTCAGCCTGATCCCGGACATGGTCGCGTCGAGCCTCCTGGTGCTCACCACCGGCCGCCAGTACTGCGAGCGCTTTGCCGCGCGCCTGCCGGTGAAGATCCTCGAGTGCCCGGTGGCGCTGCCGCGCCTCATGTACTACCAGCTCTGGCACGAGCGCACCCATTCGTCGAGTTCCGCGCGCTGGCTGCGCGAATGCATCAAGGACGTGGCGGCGTCGCTGCGGCCCGCCTTCACCACGCCGGCCTCGCGCGCCTTCGCGGCCGAAGCCCCCGATCCGCCCTGACGATTCTTCCTCTGGCCGCGCCGGCGTCGCGGCCGAGGCATGTTTGAACGAACCGCCACATACAACAGCTGGAGACAAGCGACATGAACAGGTTTGAAGAGGTGCCCAAGGTCACCGATCCCCACGCCTCGGGGACAGCCGCGCGCAGCGCGCCGCAGGGCGCGAACTGGCTTGAACGCATGTTCAAGCTGACCGAGCACAACACCACCGTGCGCACCGAAGTCATCGCAGGGCTCACCACCTTCCTGACGATGGCCTACATCATCTTCGTGAACCCCTCGATCCTCGGCGATGCGGGCATGCCCAAGGGCGCGGTGTTCGTGGCCACCTGCCTGATCGCGGCGCTGGGCACGCTGATCATGGGCCTGTATGCCAATTACCCGATTGCCATGGCGCCGGGCATGGGGCTGAACGCCTACTTCGCCTACGTGGTGGTGCTGGGCATGGGCTACACGTGGCAGGTGGCGCTGGGCGCGGTGTTCATCTCGGGGACGCTGTTCCTGATCGTCACGGTCACGGGGTTGCGGGAGCTGTTCATACAGGGCATACCGCAGTCGCTGCGAACGGCGATCACCGTGGGCATCGGCATGTTCCTGGCGCTCATCGCGCTCAAGAGCGCGGGCGTGGTGGCCGCCTCGCCGGCCACCTTCGTCACGCTGGGCGACCTGCACTCGGCGCCGGTGGTGCTGGCGACGCTGGGCTTCCTCGTGATCGTGACGCTCGACCGGCTCAAGGTGCGCGGCGCCATCCTCATCGGCATCATGCTGGTGACGGTGCTGTCGTCCTTCTTCGGCGGCAACAAGTTCCATGGCGTGTTCGATGCGCCGCCGTCCATTGCGCCCACCTTCATGCAGCTCGACATCCTGGGCGCGCTCAAGGGCGGCATCCTGAATGTGGTGCTGGTGTTCTTCCTGGTCGAGATGTTCGACGCCACCGGCACGCTGATGGGCGTGGCCAAGCGCGCGGGCCTCCTGGTGCCCGGCAAGATGGAACGCATGAACAAGGCACTGCTGGCCGACAGCGGCGCGATCTTCGCGGGCTCGCTGCTCGGCACCTCGAGCACCACGGCCTACGTGGAAAGCGCGGCCGGCGTGCAGGCCGGCGGGCGCACCGGCCTCACGGCGGTGGTGGTGGCGGTGCTGTTCCTCGCCTGCCTGATGATCTCGCCGCTCGCGGGATCGGTGCCGGCCTATGCCACCGCCCCGGCGCTGCTCTTCGTGGGCTGCCTGATGCTGCGCGACCTCGTCGAGCTCGACTGGGAAGACACCACCGAGGTGATCCCCGCGGCCGTCACCGCGCTGGCCATGCCTTTCACCTACTCGATCGCCAATGGCCTGGCCTTCGGCTTCATCACCTACGCGGTGCTCAAGCTCTGCACCGGCCGGGCACGGGAAGTGCATGCGATGGTCTGGGTGATCGCGGCGATTTTCCTGTTCAAGTTCGCCTACATCGGCGGACACTGAGGGGCGCGCCGTCGGGCGCCGATGGATGCGGAAGCTGCTATTAAACTTATAGCTGCTTCCGCTTTGTTGCTGTTGAACGAGACAAACCCACGAACCCGGCATGACAACCCCCAGACTCCAGCTCGCGAACATCACCAAGCGCTACCCCGCGGTGGTGGCGAACAGCGACATCTCGCTGGCCGTGGCGCCCGGCGAGATCCATGCCGTGCTCGGCGAGAACGGCGCCGGCAAATCGACGCTGATGAAGATCATCTACGGCTCGGTCAAGCCCGACGAAGGCACGGTGGTCTTCGACGGCCAGGCCGTGAGCCTGCGCAACCCGCAGCAGGCGAGGGCGCTGGGCATCAGCATGGTGTTCCAGCACTTCAGCCTGTTCGACACGCTCACCGTGGCCGAGAACGTGTGGCTGGGCCTGGACAAGTCGCTGCAGCTGGCCGAGGTGGCGCGCAGCATCACGGCCAAGGCCAGCGAATACGGCCTGGACATCGATCCCTCGCGGCCGGTGCACACGCTGTCGGTGGGCGAGATGCAGCGGGTGGAAATCATCCGCGCGCTGCTCACCAACCCCAAGCTGCTGATCCTCGACGAGCCGACCTCGGTGCTCACGCCGCAGGCGGTCATCAAGCTCTTCGGCGTGCTCAACAAGCTGGCGTCGGAGGGCTGCAGCATCCTCTACATCAGCCACAAGCTGCACGAGATCCGCGAGCTGTGCACGGCCTGCACGGTGCTGCGCGGCGGCAAGGTCACGGGCGTGTGCAATCCGCAGGACGAAAGCAACGAATCGCTCTCGCGGCTGATGATCGGCAGCGAGCCGCCGCCGCTGCAGCACCGGCCGGTGCACGCGGGCGCGGTGGCGCTGCGCGTGAACGGGCTCACGCTCGCGCGCGAGGACCAGTTCGGCGTCGACCTCGACGGCATCTCGTTCGAGGTGCGCGCCGGCGAGGTGGTCGGCATTGCGGGCGTGTCCGGCAACGGCCAGAAGGAGCTGCTCTACACGCTCTCGGGCGAGGACGTGCGCGCCGAGTCCGCCATGGTGCAGGTGTTCGGCAAGCCGGCCGGCCGGCTGCGGCCGCGCGCGCGGCGCGCAATGGGCCTGCACTTCGTGCCCGAGGAGAGGCTGGGCCGCGGCGCCGTGCCCACGCTCGGCCTTGCGCACAACCTGCTGCTCACGCGCGGCAATGCGGTGGGCAAGGGCGGCTGGATCCGCACCGGGGCGCTCGAAAAGCATGCAAAGGCCATCATCGAGCGCTTCAACGTCAAGGCCGGCGGGCCGAATGCCGCGGCGCGATCGCTCTCGGGCGGCAACCTGCAGAAATACATCGTCGGCCGCGAGATCGACGCCAACCCCAAGCTCTTCATCGTGTCGCAGCCGACCTGGGGCGTGGACGTGGGCGCGGCCGCGCTGATCCGCGGAGAGATCCTTGCGCTGCGCGACGCCGGCTGCGCGGTGCTGGTGGTGAGCGAAGAGCTCGACGAGCTGTTCGACATCAGCGACCGGCTGCACGTGATCGCCAAGGGCCGGCTGTCGCCTTCCGTCGACCGCGCGGCCGCCACGCTGCCGCAGATCGGCGAATGGATGAGCGGCCTCTGGGAGAAGAAGAACAACAACATCAAGGAGGCGACCCATGCTTAAGCTCGAACCGCGCCCGGAGCTGTCGCGCTTCTGGACCTTTGCCTCGCCGATCCT
>NZ_JBFTPJ010000624.1:0-3611 GCF_056398445.1 Variovorax sp. 01T439_2 | reverse complement strand
GCCCTGGCCAGCTTCCAGGCGCGCCATCCCGGGCTGCAGATCGAGTTGCTGTTGACCGAGCGGCTGCCCGACCTCGGCGCCGAAGGCTATGACGGCGCGCTCTGGCTCTGGGCCGTGCAGCAGCGCCGCGCGGCCGACTGGGTCACGCGCCGCATTGCGCGCAACCAGCGCGTGCTGGCCGCCTCTCCTTCATATATGGAGCGGCGCGGCCTGCCGGCCAACGTCGATGCGCTGGCGGCCCACGACTGCCTGGTCGCGCGCGAGAACGGAGAGGTCAACCAGCACCAGTTCGCGCTGTGGACCCTGCGCCATGCGCGCGACGGCAGCACGGCGCGCGTGCGAGTCCAGGGTCCGCTCACGAGCAATTCGGGCGAGATGGTGCGCGACTGGTGCCTGGCCGGCCACGGCATCATGCTGCGCAGCCTGTGGGACATCGCACCGCAACTGGCTTCCGGTGAACTGGTGCGGGTGCTGCCCCACTACGCCATGCCCGATGCCGACATMCACTGGATCGCGCCCTGGCGCCCCAAGACGCCGCGCCGCGTGCGGCTGCTGCTCGACCACCTGGCCGAACAGTTCCGCGGCGAGCCCTGGAAACCCGGCAAGGCCGGTTCGCCGCGCTGAAGAAAAAGCAAGGGCGGCTCAGCGATCGCTGCGCACCACCAGGCTCACGCCGGCGGCGGTGAGGCCGATGCCCAGCAAGGTCACCAGGGTGATCGGCTCGGCGAACAGCAGCCAGGCCATGACTGCCGTGCACGGCGGCACCAGGTAGAGCAGGCTCGTGACGGCGGTGGCCGTGCCGCGCTGGATCAGCATGTAGAGCAGCGAGCTGCCGCCCAGCGACAGCACCAGCACCGACCAGGCCATGGCGCCGGTCGAATGCGCGTTCCATTCGATGCCCTGCGATTCCATGGCCGCAAAGGGCAGGCACACGATCAATGCGGCTGCCATCTGCACGGCGCTCGCGCTGCGCACGTCGCAGGGGGCGACGAAGCGCTTCTGGTACAGCGTGCCCGCCGTGATCGAAAGGAGCGCCATCACCGCAAGCGCCATGGTCAACGCGCTGACCTCGCTGCCCTGGCCGAACTTGCGCGACACCACGAGCACCAGGCCCGCAAAGCCGAGCACCAGCCCGGCCCATTGGCGCTGCGAAATGCGCCCGCCGTTGAACGACAGCCAGACGGCGGTCAGCACCGGCTGGATGCCGACCAGCAATGCCACCAGCCCCGCACCCATGCCCGCATGCACCGCGGCCCAGACGCCGCCCAGGTAGCCCGCCTGCATCAGGACGCCGGTGACCGCCAGGTGCCCCCACTGCGCGCGGTCCTTCGGCCAGGCGACCCGCGCAAGCCTGACCCAGAGGCAGAAGCACACGAGAGAAAGGGCAAAGCGCACAGCCAGGAACTTGAGCGGCGGCGCATAGGGCATGCCATAGCGCGCAACGATGAAGCCCGTGCTCCAGATCAGCACGAACACCGCCGGCATGGCGCGCAGCCAGCTTGCGCCGCGGGCCGCAGCCACGCTCATTTGGCGCGGGCCCGGATTTCGGGAATGGCCTTCTGCAGGTAATAGACCATCGACCAGATCGTGAGCACGGCCGAGATCCAGATCAGCCACTGGCCCCAGAGGCCGGTGTCGATGATCTTGAAGAGGCGTCCGTCATAGAGCAGGAACGGAATCGCGACCATCTGCACGGTGGTCTTGACCTTGCCGATCATGTGCACCGCCACGCTCTTGCTCGCGCCGATCTGCGCCATCCACTCGCGCAGCGCCGAGATGGCGATCTCGCGGCCGATGATGATCAGCGCCACGAACACGTCGGCGCGGTTCAGGTGCACCAGCACCAGCAGCGAGGCGCAGACCAGGAACTTGTCGGCCACCGGATCGAGGAAGGCGCCGAAGGCCGAGGTCTGGTTGAGCTTGCGCGCCAGGAAGCCGTCGAGCCAGTCGGTGGCCGCGAAGACGATGAACATGACCGTGGCGATCAGGTTGCGCATCGGCTCGGCCATCGGCAGGTAGAACACACCAACGATCAATGGAATCGCGACGATGCGCGTCCAGGTCATGATGGTCGGGAGGGTCCAGAACATGCGGGCGATTGTGTCATGCGCGAGAGGCTGAAGCTGAAGCCGGGGGCAATCGGCCTCAATGCAGCGCGCGATAGATTTCCTCGGCCAGGTCGGTAGCAATGCCTTCGACCGATGCAATGTCCTCGACGCTGGCGGCCGCCACGCCGCGGATTCCGCCAAAGCGCTGCAGCAGGCGCGCCCGGCGCTTCGGTCCGATGCCCGGAATGTCCTCGAGCTGGCTGCCGCCCACGCGCACCTTCGCACGCTTGGCGCGCATGCCGGTGATGGCAAAGCGGTGTGCCTCGTCGCGGATCTGCGCCACCAGCATCAGCGCCGCGGAGTCCTTGCCCAGGTAGACCTTCTCGCGGCCATCGGCAAACACCAGTTCCTCGAGCCCGACCTTGCGCCCCTCGCCCTTTTCGACGCCGACGATGAGCGACAGCGGCAGGCCCAGTTCGCTGAACACCTCGCGCGCCATCGACACCTGGCCCTTGCCTCCGTCGACCAGCACCAGTTCCGGCATGCGCGCGGTCCGGGTCTTGGGCGGCGCACCGCCGCCATCGCTCTCGGCGTCGCCCGGCGGCAGCGCTTCAGTCTCGGCCGCCATGGCCTCGGCCAGCTTGCCATAGCGGCGGTGCAGCACCTGGCGCATCGCGGCGTAGTCGTCGCCGGGCGTGATGCCCTCGATGTTGTAGCGGCGGTATTCGCGGTTCTGCATCGTGTGGTGCTCGAACACCACGCACGAGGCCTGCGTGGCCTCGCCCGCGGTGTGCGAGATGTCGAAGCATTCGATGCGGAAGTTGTCGAGATCGTCGGGCGCGAGCTCCAGCGCATCGGCCAGCGCACGGGTGCGCGCCTGCTGCGAACCTTCTTCCGCCAGCAGCCGGGCCAGTTGCAGGCCGGCGTTGGTCTCGGCCATCTCGAGCCAGTGGCGGCGCTGCTCGCGCGGCTGGAACACCGCCGTCACGCGCGCGCCGGCCTGCTGCGAGATCGCCTCGATCAGCTCGCGGCTCACCAGGTGGCTCAGCACCAGCGTGGCGGGCACGGGCACGTCGATGTAGTGCTGGGCAATGAAGGCCTCGAGCACCTGCACCTCGATCGGATCGGCCGCGGCGGGCGCTGCGCCCTCTTCCGCATCGAGCTCGCCATGGTGGATCTGCGCGGCGTCTTCCACATGCACCGGGAAATAGGCGCGGTCGCCCAGGTGCCGGCCGCCGCGCACCATCGCCAGGTTGACGCAGGCCTTGCCGCCCTGCACCTTGACGGCAAGGATGTCGACGTCCTTGTCCGAAGCGATCTCGATCGACTGCTGGTGCAGCACGCGCGAGATCGCCGACATCTGGTTGCGCAGCTCGGCCGCCTGTTCGAATTCGAGCTTCTCGGCGTGCTCGGTCATGCGCGCCTCGAGCTTGGAGAGCACGAGCTGGGTGTCGCCCCTCAGGAAGGCCTCGGCGCTCGCCACGTCCTGCGCATAGGCCTCGGGCGTGATGTAGCCCACGCAGGGGCCGGTGCAGCGCTTGATCTGGTACAGCAGGCAGGGCC